>JAADIV010000030.1 GCA_013151175.1 Deltaproteobacteria bacterium
CAACACGGAGCGGGTGGAACGAATGGTGAACGAGACCCTGGATATCGAGAAAATTGAGTCTGGCAGAACGGATTTTCAGCTATCCTCTTTTGCGGTTGGGACGGCGGTATCTGAGGTGGTGCGGGAGTTGGCCCCCCTGATTCACTCCCGCAGTTTGCAGTTACAGACCGATATTGCCGCCGATCTTCCCCCGGTCAGGGGTGATCGTGACCGCATCAAGGACGTGGTTACCAATCTTTTGATTAATGCCTTTGACTACTCGCCGGAGGGTGGTATTTTACGGATAATCTGTGCGGCGGCAGTTCGCGGCGTCCGGATTGGGGTTTGGGATCAGGGGCCGGGGGTGCCGCCGGAATTGCGTGAAAAAGTTTTTGAAAAGTTTTATAAGGGAAGAAAGGGGGGAACCGGCCTCGGTCTTGCCCTCTGCCGCTCTGTGGTCAACGCTCATCATGGCAGAATATGGGTGGAGAACGCGGATATAGGTGGCAGTGCCTTCATCATTGAATTACCGGCAGACGAGATGGATCCGGATACCGGCAGAAATATTACGGTATGAGGCTATAATGGAGCAGAATCAGACCATTCTTGCGGTTGATGACGATGGTGATATTCTGGCGGTATTAAAGGCTAATTTGGAGATGTACGGCTTTGCCGTCCGCACGGCGGCGGATATCCAACAGGCCAGGGAACTCTTCTCCCCGCCTCCTGATGTGCTGCTCCTGGATCTAAATCTCCCCGATGGAGACGGAATTGTTTTCTGCCGCCAGATCAAAGAAGAGTACCATGATCTGCCGGTTATCATGCTCACCGCTCGGGATCGGATATCCGATAAAGTAATTGGTCTGGACAGTGGCGCCGATGATTATGTGGTAAAGCCCTTTGACACCCTGGAACTCCTGGCTAGAATCCGCGTCTGCCTGCGTCGTGCCAAGCATCCGGAGCCAATTCCTCTTGTCTGTGGTGATCTCTTTGTCGAGCCGGCCCAACGTCTCGTGACCATCAAGGGCGTCCCACTGGAACTTACCCCCAAGGAATTTGATCTCCTCTGCCTGCTGATGGAATCTCAGGGCAAGATACTGAGTCGTGAGGCCATTCGCCGGGCCTTGTGGAAGGATTCCAAAATTTATTCGTGGTCGCGGGTTATTGATGTTCACATTCAGCACCTGCGCCAGAAAATCGAGGTCGAGCCTTCGTCCCCAAGTTATATCCATACCGTTCCCGGTGTAGGGTATCGTTGTTGTGCGGCCCAAAACTGATATCTAAGCTTTCAGGGCAATTCGTCCCTGTCAACCCCTCATTTCCGCTTCCCGCATATTTACCAATTCTTTACATCATTTAACCCCCCGTTTACAGAAAGATATTATATAATGACAAACATGATGGCGGTTACTAAGAGAACTGAAGGGGCTGTGGCTGTCGGCATGACCTGTTTTTTTACACAGTTTGCTGTATCCATGATGGATGGCAGGAGTCTGTAAACCAGAAGGAGGAAAAGATGAAAAGGGGATTGAAGTTTTTGTTATTTGTACTGGTTGCTATTGGTTTTGCGGCTGTCGCTAATGCCAATAGTCTAAAGGATAATCCCAATTATGAGGTGCTTAAAAACTTTAAGCCGCAAGGGGTAACAACTTCCAAGTGCCTGATGTGCCATAAAAGAAGAGACCAGGGTATTGTTGCCGACTGGCAGCATTCCAAACACGCAAAGGCCGGGGTAGGGTGTGTTGACTGCCATGTTGTGCCAAAGGGATACCCCACCGCATTTAAGAAACATCCACTGCGGGGTAAAAAATGGGCTGTCCAGATTGCCGTGTCCTCTATCACGTGCGCCAAATGCCATCCCGAAGAGGTTGTGCAGTTTATGAATTCAGGACATGCCAGAGCGGGCTCGCAATGGCTTGCCGGCAACCAGAGCGGCCATGGTTACGCAATGACCAAACTCTCCTATAATTATGAGGCCATGCGAGGCGATAATCCCTCCTTAAACGGCCATACCGGCATGGCTAAGGGGATAGACCCCGCGCTTAATGTTAATCAAGATAATCCTGCCCTGGCGGCGAATACGGTGGCCAATAATTGTATCCAATGCCACGGCGCGGTGATTACCCTCGATAAACAGGGTGTGCCAACCCCGGATGTCTGGCCAAATGACGGAATGTCATCCCGCTATCCTGACGGCGGCATCGGCAGTTGTGTAGCCTGCCACAGCCGGCATAAATTCTCGGCGGCCGCGGCAAGACAGCCAGGCGCCTGCGCCAATTGTCACCTGGGGCCGGATCATCCAGATATAGAGATATTTGACTCAAGTGTTCACGGTCATATTTTGGCGACAAATCCGGAAGATTATGACTTTTCCACCGGGGAGCAAATCCCGGGAAAAACGCTGAGAGGCCCAACCTGTTTTACCTGCCATATGAGCGGTATCAACGGTCTTAAATCTACCCATAATATTTCAACAAGACTTGAATGGAATCTTTGGGCGCCGAAAAGTTTCAAGAGAACCAAAGGTAATGAGACTGCTGGATGGGCCTGGTATGAGAGCCGTAAATTATCAAGAGGTAATCCGAAAGCCGGTAATCTTGACGGCCCGGCAGCTGCCAGAGCCACAATGAAAAAGGTTTGCGCGACCTGTCACGAAAATACATTCATCAAAAATTATTTTATAAGAACCGATGGTCAGGTAACGCTCTATAATCAGTATAATACCATTGCAGTTAAGATGTTTAAGACCCTTAAATCCAAGGGCTTAATCAAGTCTGATCTATGGAGTGACCCATTCTTCAAATTATATTATTATGCCTGGCATCATGAAGGTAGAAGGATGAGACAAGGCGCCGCCATGGGCAGCCCCGATTATTCACATTGGCATGGAGTGTTTGAAGTTATGCAGGATATCAGGGAAATGAAAGATATCTATAACTACAGATTGAGACTCCTGAAAAAATATAAAGACCCTAAAAAAGTCCTGTTGAATGAAGCGCCAATGTCAATGGCTCCCCATAACTAAACTCCATAACCTGAATAATCCCCCCGTAAAAGGGGGATTATTCGTATTCCAGAAAGTAATTAAAATCAGGAGGGTTGAAATGGCATCTATTTCAAGACGTGGTTTCCTCAAGAGCGCGGCGGCCGTTACGGCTGCAAGCGCTGTGGGGATTTTGGTTCCAGAGGCGCTGAAGGTCCAAGCGGCCGAAGTTCAGGGGAAATGGCGGTGGGACAAAGCGGTATGCCGCTTCTGCGGTACTGGATGTGGCATTATGGTGGCGACCAAAGCGGGCCGGATTGTGGCGGTTAAGGGTGACCCTGCCGCTCCGGTTAACCGCGGTCTAAACTGTATCAAAGGGTATTTTAACGCCAAGATCATGTACGGCGCCGACCGTTTGACGACACCGTTATTGCGCACTGACGCAAATGGTAATTTCGCCAAAGACGGCAAATTCCGGCCGGTAAGCTGGAAGCGTGCCTTTGATGAAATGGAGCGGGCCATAAAAAAGGCGCTCAAGGAGGGCGGCCCGGAGGCGGCGGCTGTTTTTGCTTCCGGTCAATATACCATCATGGAGGGCTACGCCGCCTCCAAAATGATGAAGGCCGGATTCAGATCAAATGCCATAGATCCGAATGCCCGTCACTGTATGGCATCTGCGGTTGTCGGCTTTTATCAAACATTTGGCATTGATGAGCCATCTGGCAACTATGATGATATTGAACTTACTGACACCATGGTTACATGGGGGGCGAATATGTCGGAGATGCACCCGATTCTCTGGTCGCGGGTAACGGACAGAAAACTTTCAGCTCCTAAAAAAGTTCGAATTGTAAATTTATCCACCTACAGGAACCGGTGTTCGGATTTGGCAGATATGGAAATCATCTTTTCTCCACATACCGATATTGCCATTTGGAATTATATCGCCCGGGAAATTGTTTACAATCACCCGGAGGCCATTGACTGGGATTTTGTCAATAAGCATATGGTATTTGCCACGGGTTTTGTGGAAACGGGCTACGGTATGCGCAATAAAACTGATAAATCCATTGTCGATGGCAAATACAATCGGAAGGAGATGGAGACGATTAAGCAGGAATGGAGCAAGGTCGTGTCGGAAAAAGAGGGGCCGGGTCTCGCGCCGTTAGGTTATAAAGCCGGTGACACCATGGTAATGGATAAACGCAAAAAAGCCCTGGGCCACTGGGAGATCAGTTTTGCGGAGTTTAAAAAAGGACTTGCGCCTTATACCCTTGATTATGTCGCGAAAATCGCCAAGGGTGATTCTGCGGAAAGTTTGGGGAGTTTCAAGGGAAAACTGCAAAAATTGGCCGACCTTTATATGGATAAAAGCAGAAAAATGGTCAGCTTTTGGACGATGGGTATGAACCAGCACACCAGAGGTTCCTGGGATAACGAACTTGCCTACACCGTTCATCTGCTGTTGGGCAAGCAGGCAAAACCGGGTTCCGGCGCTTATTCGTTGACCGGCCAGCCAAGCGCCTGCGGCACAGCGCGTGAAGTGGGGACATTTACCCACCGGCTGCCGGCAGATACGCTAGTCAAGGTACCGAAGCACCGCGCAATGGCGGAGCGCATTTGGCAGTTGCCGAAAGGGACGATAAATCCGGTGGGTGTTCAGCATATGACCGCCATCCATCGGCAGATTGAAGATGGCAAGATAAAATTCGCCTGGGTCAATGTCTGTAATCCCTATCAGAATACCGCGAGCGCCAACCATTGGATTAAGGCGGCGCGTGAAAGTGCTTGTTTTATCGTAACATCTGACGGATATCCCGGAATTTCGGCGAAGGTTTCCGATCTTATTCTGCCCTCGGCGATGATTCTCGAAAAGTGGGGGGCCTATGGCAATGCGGAGCGGCGTACCCAGCATTGGAAACAACAGGTTTTGCCCGTTGGTGAGGCCATGAGCGATACCTGGCAATGGATTGAACTCTCCAAGCGCTTTACGGTTAAAGATCTTTGGGGAGAATCAACGATTGCCAATGGTAAAAAGAAGCTGCCAAGCGTTATCGAGGCAGCCAAGAAAATGGGCTATGGTGAAGATACAACCATGTTTGAAATCCTTTTCGCCAACGATTATTACAAGAGCTTCAAAAAGAATGATCCTATCGCGGCGAATTTTGATGACACCGAGGTTATCGGCGACAGAAGGGATGTGATTGGTTCCGATGGTAAACCTTGGAAGGGCTACGGCTTCTTTATTCACAAAGCGCTTTGGGAAGAGTATCGAAAATTCGGTCTCGGCCGCGGCCATGATCTGGCTGCTTTCGACGTTTACCATCGAGTGCGCGGTTTGAGATGGCCGGTGGTAAATGGCAAGGGCACGCCATGGCGTTTTAATGTCAAATATGATCCGTATGCCAGAAAATTTGCCAAACCGGGCGAAAAATTTGCTTTTTATGGCCCGTTGCTGAAGAAGATTAAACGGGGCAATCTCAAACGTATTGAAGCGGCAAAGGGTAAAATCCATCTGGCCAATAAAGCGAAAATATTTTTTCGTCCGTATATGGATCCGCCGGAAATGCCCAACAGAGAGTACGACACCTGGCTTTGTACAGGGCGTGTGCTTGAACATTGGCACTCAGGCACGATGACCATGCGGGTTCCTGAGCTTTTCCGGGCAGTTCCTGAAGCGCTATGTTTTATGAATCCCGAGTCTGCCAAAGAGAAAGGACTCAGAGAGGGCGATTTGGTGTGGATTGAGAGCCGCCGCGGCCGGGTTAAGGCGCATCTGGAAACAAGAGGCCGTAATCGTCCGCCTAAAGGTCTGGTATTTGTGCCGTGGTTTGATGAAAAAGTCTTTATTAACAAGGTCTGCCTTGATGCCACCTGTCCAATGTCCAAACAGATCGACCACAAAAAATGTGCCGTAAAGATCTATAAGGCATAGCCAGACAGGATGAGCGCGGGGACAGAGGAAGAGAAAAACAGGGGTCGGAGGCCGCTTAAGATGACAGACCGTCGTCGCTTTTTTATCCATAACGGCTCGGGGCATTGGCTCTCTTTTTAATGGTTTCAGCGCTGATGGGTTTGGCGGCCTTCGAGTTGGTAAGTCCGATCACAATCTTTAATTTAATCTGGGCGTGATATTTGGTCTTGGTATGGGCGGCGTTGTTGTGGCCCTTATATTTCTGTTTGATCTGTTTGGGGTAAAAAATGGCTGGTGCGGTCGTATTCACAAAAAACAAAGGAGGTAGATGATGAAAAAAATTATTATGATGGCACTTTTGGCAACATTGGTGATAGGCCTTAATGCCTGCGTTAACAGCGGCAGGCAGGATGGAGTTGCGCAATTAAAAACGGGGAATATTGCGGTTGTCCCAGACAAAAATTTAGCGCTTCGCAAGGCCAGTCTGTTCAGCGAATCTTCGGTTAAGCCGGTAAAGGAAGATTTTGATGCTCCGGAGCCGGGGGAGGCGAAGGTATATGAACGCTCTTTTGAAAATGCGCCGCCGCTGATCCCGCACAGCCTGCAGGGATTGATCCCAATTACCAAAAGTCACAATAGCTGCATGGACTGCCATGCGCCTGATGTCGCGGAAAGCGCCGGGGCGACTCCGATTCCTCGGACACACTTTATTGACTTCAGGAGTAAAAAATATCTCGGCCATCTGGCGCCGCAGCGATTTTACTGCTCTGAATGTCATGTGCCGCAGGCAAATGTTAAGCCTCTGGTAAAGAATACCTTTAAACCTGTTTTTAAAAATCCAAGCGAAAAATATAAGTCCGACTTGATTGACAATCTGTGATAATTCGCTATATGCGCAACAATTACAATTGATGCCTCCTCCGACAGCAACGTAAGGGTTTACCGGGCAAGCTTGGACTTCGGGACGGGCCGCCGGTAAACTCTTACACTTTTTTCCCGCCTGTGGTTAGTGCGGCAGGGAAAATAATTCGCAAAAGACGCGCGGAGGAAATTATTAATGGCAATTATTATGGGATTGTTGAGTCTTTGGCAGCATTGTCAGCATCTGTTCTGGCAGATGGCAGGTATGGGCGGCAACCAGATCTTCGCGCATTTTGCAGTATAATAAATATCAAAAAAAGAGAATAAATAATGAAAGTAAGCGGTTTAAAATTATGGTGGACAGAGGATGGCATTGCTAGTCTGTATGGTGTGCTTCTGTTTGGTATGACAGTGATGACGCCGGCCGTGGCTGCCGGGAGTATAAGTAATGCTAGCATTGCCAACGCGTTGAAGGGTGAGCATGGGCAGATAAAGTTTAATGTCCGCTACTGTTGATACCGATAAATTCTGGCTGCAGATGGACGTAAATTTCTAAGTAACATATCTTGTTTAAGCAGCCACTCACAGGGATATTGCGAGTGGCTGCTGCTTTTTAGCGGTAATCACACGCTGATTACTATGAGTGACGACAGTCGTCTTTAATATGGAGTTTATCATGAATATATCAAGTGTTGTTGTGCGGGTACAAAGCGGTGATATTGATAAGGTGCTTGAGACGTTGCGATCGGCCGATTTTTGCGATTACCACTTTCACGATAAGAGTCTCGGAAAAATTATTGTCACAATAGACGGGCAGGGGGTCTCTGAAGAGATCGCCAAAATCAAAAAAATTCAGGAAGTTCCGTGCGTTATATCAGCTGATTTAATGATGGCGTACAGTGAAGATGAACTTGAAAAAGAGCGCGATCATATCGAGATGAAAGGCCCGGTCCCGCCAATGCTTAACGATGATACCCTGCGTGCGGAGGATATTGTCTATCAGGGCGATTTGCGGAAAAAAAATATATAAAATTTTTGGTTCAAAACTGAGCGGAGAGTTATTATTTTACTCAACTTTCCTAGTTGGCTTAACCCGTTGTGAATATGGGCCGGTTCCTTGAATTTGCAGTAGGTTTATGGCTAAGTCCGACAGGCTCCTAGCTCGAGTTTTTTATATTTTCGTCATTCCGGCTAAAAACACGCCGGAATGACGAATGCCAGTGTATTATTACCGCTTAACACTCCTCGACGTTTTGTCTGGTGTTGCAGGTGCGCTGACTCGGAACCTTGGTGCCTCAGAGACATTTAGCAGTCAAGCAGCCTTTTTTGGCCGCGTATCTTTTGGATGGCGGAGATTTCCTGGGTTACCTCCAACACCCCCATATATTCGCCATCATCGTCATAGACGGGGTAATAACGAATCAGAACCTTGTCATCCCTAAAATCAATCCAGAATTCTGCTTTATCCATTGTCTTATTTTTAAAAGCACTGACAATCTTTTGCACAGTTTCCACACTATGGGCCGGATGGCATTTGCCAACCTGCCGGCCTATAACCGAGCGGGTACGTGGGAATATCTTTTCCTTATCAAGGCGGTTAAAATAGGCCACTGTGTCGTTGGCGTCAACAAAGGTCACTTCAAAGGGCATGGCCTCCATAATCGCGTCGAGTTGTTTATACGACAGGGTTTCAATCAATTTTTTGGCGCCGCGTCCCCCTTTTTCCACCTCCTCTACCATGGCCTGGTATTTGGCGAAGGCATCATCGCCATAGATCTCATGGTTAATGCGCTCAAACTCCGCCAGGATATGCTCATTATCGGCGTCATTAAAGAGCCTGAGGCCCATAGGGTAGAGAACGTCATTTTCCTTCCATATATGATTGGCGCGTACCTGGAGGTACTCCATTCCCTCCTCCTTAAACTGGAGCCGCGCCTCAAGATTCAAATTGGCGAAATCAGGCAGAAGGGTGAGCATTCTCCCCAGGAGATCGCGCTCCGCCTGGTGTTCCATGAGCATCACGCCCAGAGGGCCGCCTTCAACAGGAATGCCCCTTTCACCCATTAGAGGGAAAAGAATTTCCTCTTCCTTGGTATTATGAATTTTATCACCAAACTGCAGCAAAAAATCCAAAGCCCGGCCCATCTGCACCGTGTTAACCTCTTCGCTCAATTCGATTGGTTCCAGGCAGCTCTTCAAGACCGCCATACTGCGTTCAATCAACTCATGCTCCGCGATTAAATAATCGTCCCACCGTGAAAATCTTTCCATTGTTAACCTCCTTTTATATTAAAAAAATGGTAACTGCTCACAGGGTACCGAACCCGGAGTCTCGCAGGTAAGCGATAGACTCCGGGCTCGCTTACCTGCTTCGTTATCGTCCTGCTCACGTACAGGGAGTACGCTTCGCAGGACGATGCCTCGCATCTCCGGCACCCTGCGAACAGTTACAAGTCTTGTGGTTATTGATAT
>JAADIV010000144.1 GCA_013151175.1 Deltaproteobacteria bacterium
GGCTTATGTAGCACCAGTACACGGCGCCCTGCCCATCGTCCACATCAGGCGCACCCTGCAACCGATTACAGCTTTTTCCTGAAATTCAGGTGGGTTGTGCCTACCCCGTGATGAATTACGATATTATACACCATCCCCTCCTTGAGCAGGGTTGCCTGAGCCAGGGGAAAGACGGAGCCTATATCAATATATATGTGCAGCCCAGGGCCGCGAAAAACGGTTTTGTCGGCATCCACGACGGGGCGATAAAGCTGAGAATTACCGCTCCGCCCGTTGACGGCAAAGCCAACTCCATGATTATAGCCATTCTGGCAAAATTACTGCGCCGCCCCAAGGCGGATATATCCCTGACCTCCGGCCAACAGAGCCGCAAAAAACGCTTTAAAATCAGCGGTTCCTCCCTGACCGATCTTCTCGCCTCCCTGCGGGATATTGTGTAATTTACGGGGCGGCGAATCTGTTTGATTTTTCCCAAGGCCGATGATATGCTGTGAATATCCTTGTGGCGGCTCCGCGCCCCATGACCGCATTTCAGGAGTAATACATGACAACCTGCCCGCCCTTCCATTACGCACCCCTGTTTCAGACCGGCCGGGATCAGACGCGATACCGCAGACTGTCCACTGACCATGTAACCACAATTAAGGCCGCAGGGCAGGAGGTATTACAGATTGCCCCTGAAGGTCTGCGCCTCCTGGCTCGATGTGCCATGCACGATACCGCCTTTTTTCTGCGCCGGAATCATCTGCAGCAACTTCGCAAAATTATTACCGATCCGGAATCATCTGATAACGACCGTTATGTCGCCGACACCCTGCTCCGCAATGCCTGTGAAGCGGCCAACCAAGTTTTACCCGGTTGTCAGGATACCGGCACTGCCATTGTGGTCGGTTATAAAGGCGAGAGGGTCTGGACCGGTGCCGATGACCGTGAATCATTATCACACGGCATATTTGACACCTATACTAGGGACAATCTGCGTTATTCACAGATGGCCGCTATCTCCATGTTCGCGGAGGTGAACACCAAATGCAATCTGCCGGCGCAAATCGACATCTTTGCCTGTCCGGGAATGGAATATCATTTCCTTTTCCTGGCCAAGGGCGGCGGTTCGGCCAACAAGACCTATCTCTACCAGGAAACAAAATCACTTTTAAGCGAAAAGAACCTGACCGAATTTTGCCGCCGGCAGCTGCCCAAGCTCGGCACCGCCGCCTGCCCGCCCTACCATATCGCCCTGGTCATTGGCGGCACCTCGGCTGAGGCCAATCTCAAAACGGTGAAACTTGCCTCCACCGGCTATTATGATGATCTCCCCACCAGCGGCGATGAATACGGCCGGGCCTTTCGCGACCTGGAGTGGGAGGGCCGGGTCTTAAAGATAGCTCAGGAATCCAGAATCGGCGCCCAGTTTGGCGGTAAATATTTGGCCCATGATGTCCGGGTAATCCGCCTGCCGCGCCACGCCGCCTCCAATCCTGTCGGCCTGGCGGTAAGTTGCAGCGCCGACCGTAATATCAAGGCCAAAATTACCGGGGCAGGTATATTTTTAGAGGAGCTTGAAAAGGATCTTGGCCCCTATGAAGAAAGAATTGCCATAAAGGCCAAAAAACCTGTCGCCATTGATCTTGAGCGGCCCATGCCGGAAATTTTGCAGCAGTTGCACCAATACCCGGTAGGCACCCTGCTCCACCTGCACGGCACCATTATTGTGGCCCGTGATATTGCCCACGCCAAAATCAAGGAGATAATTGACCGGGGTGAACCGCTGCCAGATTATTGCAAAAACCACCCTATTTATTACGCCGGGCCGGCCAAGACCCCGCCGGGTATGCCATCTGGCAGTTTCGGCCCGACTACCGCCGGCCGTATGGATATATACGTTGAGCCTTTGCAAAAATTGGGTGGTTCCCTGATTATGTTGGCCAAGGGCAACCGCTCCAAGGCCGTAAGCGAAGCATGTAAAAAGTATGGCGGATTCTATCTGGGTTCCATCGGCGGCCCGGCGGCTATATTGGCCAAAGAATGTATTACCAAGGTTGAAACCGTGGCCTTCCCGGAGTTGGGCATGGAGGCGGTACGCCGCATTACCGTCCGTAATTTCCCGGCCTTCATTGTTTGTGACGACAAGGGCAATGATCTTTACGCGGCGGGGCCGGGCCAATGAGCTTCAGTAAATTTATCTGGTCTGCCATCGGTAAAAAGGTGGTAATGGCGCTCACCGGCGGCTGCCTGGCGGTCTTTCTCCTGATTCATCTCGTGGGCAACAGCACTTCCTTTTGGGGAGCTGCGGCCTTTACTGCCTATGCCGCCCGCCTCCACAGCCTGGGCCCCTTGGTGCCAATCTTTGAAACCGGCCTATTGTTGATTTTCCTGACCCATGTAATCTTCGCGGGCTTTCTCTATTTTGATAATCTGGCGGCCCGACCCCGGCGCTATTACCGCCAGAATAACGCCGGAGGCCGAACCTGGGGCTCAAGAACCATGCCCTACACCGGTCTGGTGATTCTCCTCTTTGTTGTCCTGCATTTGCTGGCCTTTCGGGGTACAGACCCCGCCGTGATCGCCACGGTTGTCCGGGGAAATTTGCGTAATCCTCTCACCGCCCTTTATTATATTGCCAGCCTCATCGCCCTTATCATCCACCTGAGTCACGGGTTGTGGAGTATGCTGCAATCCCTGGGATTGCAGGGGGAAAAATTCGTGTCTCTCTCCAGATACGCGGCCGGGGCTGTCAGTGTAACGGGTGGAATTATCTTTATTGCCATCCCGGTTTTAATAATGTTCTATCCTGCTTTCTTGAAATAATAATAAAATCAACTAATTATTATGAGACTTAACCCCAATATCCCCACCGGCCCCCTGGCAGAAAAATGGGACAAGCGCCGTTACGCCGGCAAACTCATCAATCCCGCCAATAAACGGCATTTCAATATTATTGTCGTGGGCACCGGCCTGGCCGGGGCATCAGCCGCCGCGTCACTCGCGGAGCTGGGGTACAATATCAAAAGTTTCTGCATTCAGGACAGTCCCCGCCGGGCCCATAGTATTGCCGCTCAGGGCGGCATCAATGCCGCCAAAAATTATGTTAATGATAATGATTCAAGCAAACGCTTGTTTTATGACACCATCAAAGGCGGTGATTTTCGCTCCCGTGAGGCCAATGTCTATCGTCTGGCCCAGATCAGCAACCAGATCATAGACCAGTGCGTGGCTATGGGTGTGCCGTTTGCCAGGGAATACGGCGGTCAGTTGGCTACCCGCTCCTTTGGCGGCGCCCAGGTTTCCCGAACCTTCTACACCAGGGGCCAGACCGGGCAGCAGCTTCTCCTGGGGGCCTACGGTTCCATGATGCGGCAGGTTGCCGCCGGCCGGGTAACCGTCCAGCCCCGTACCGAGATCATGGATATTGTCGTCATTGACGGCCAGGCCAGGGGCGTCATCGCCCGCAACCTGCTCACCGGTAAAATGGAGAGACACGCGGCCGACGCGGTAATTCTGGCGACCGGCGGCTACGGCAACGTCTATTGCCTCTCTACCAACGCCATGGCCTCCAATGTGACGGCTGCCTGGCGGGCCTATAAACGCGGGGCGGCCTGCGCCAATCCGTGTTTCGTCCAGATCCATCCCACCTGTATCCCGGTACATGGCCGCCATCAGTCAAAACTTACCCTGATGAGTGAAAGTATGCGCAATGACGGCCGGGTATGGGTGCCAAAGAAAGCGGGAGATAAGAGAGCGCCTGCCCTGATCCCCGAAAACGAACGTGATTATTATCTGGAAAACAGATACCCCCGCTTCGGCAATCTCGTCCCCAGGGACGTGGCATCACGCAACGCCAAACAGCAATGTGACGCAGGCAAGGGAGTGGGAGAAAGCGGTCTGGCGGTTTATCTTGATTTAAGCGATGCCATCAGGCGGAACGGCAAGGCGGAAATTTTCAGAAAATACGGCAACCTCTTTGAGATGTACGAGAAGATTACCGGCGAAGACCCCCTGAAAACTCCCATGCGTATCTATCCCGCCGTTCACTACACCATGGGCGGCCTGTGGGTGGATTATAATTTGATGAGTTCCCTGCCCGGCCTGTTTGTCCTGGGTGAAGCCAATTTTTCCGATCACGGCGCCAACCGGTTGGGGGCCAGTTCCCTGATGCAGGGTCTGGCCGACGGCTACTTCATTATTCCAGCCACCATCGGCAATTATCTGGCAGAAATTTCTCCGGGACAAACGGACGCGGCTCATCCCCAATTTGCGCTTTGCGAAGAGGAGGCCAGGAACAAAATTGACCGTCTCCTGGCAATCCGGGGGGGCAGACACACGGTTAATGAGTTCCATCGTGAGCTGGGTCTGTTGTTATGGAATAACTGTGGCTTGGCAAAAAACGAAGCGGGTCTTAAAAAGGCCCTGCTGGAAATTCCCCGCCTGCGGCAAAGATTCTGGCATGAAGTCAAGGTGCCCGGCTCAGGCTGTGACCTGAACCAGTCACTTGAACGGGCGGGACGGGTGGCGGACTTTATGGAATTTGCCGAATTAATGGTTCTGGACGCCTTGAATCGTGAGGAATCATGCGGCTGCCACCTGCGGGAAGAGAGCCAAACCCCGGAGCAGGAGGCCAAACGTGATGACAATCGTTTCTCCTATGTGGCAGCCTGGGAATATAACGGCTCCCACGAGACGCCAATTCTCCACAAGGAAGAACTGGCCTTTGAAAATGTCCGGTTAAGCCAGAGGGATTATAAATAATGGAGTAACTGCTCACAGGGCACCAAATCTTGCTGCGATCAGGATAGCTCACGTATGACTAATACGCTTCGCCAACCTGATCACGGCAATCTTCGGCGCCCTGCAAACAGTTACCAAGCCCTGCGGTTATTGATATTAAGGTGCCTATGAGGTGAGCAGTTACAATGGCGATAATTAATCTGAAATTGAAGGTATGGCGGCAAAAAAGTTGTGATGAACCGGGTAAATTTCAGGACTATGCTTCCGGCCCCGTTACCAACGATATGTCCTTTTTGGAGATGCTAGATGTCCTGAATGAACGCCTAACCATGGACGGCGAAGAGCCAATCGCCTTTGACCACGACTGCCGGGAGGGAATCTGCGGAATGTGCGGCGCCATGGTGAACGGCTACGCCCATGGCCGGCAAAAGTCAACAACCCTCTGTCAACTGCACCTGCGGCACTTCAAAGACGGTGAGACAATTGTTATCGAGCCATTCAGGGCCAAGGTCTTCAAGCCCATCAAGGATCTGATCGTTGACCGCAGTGCCTTTGACCATATTATCACGGCGGGCGGTTACATCTCTATCAATGTCGGCGGCGCCCCGGATGCCAATGCCGTAGCCATACCGCAGGACACTGCGGAGCTGGCCCTGGATGCCGCATCCTGTATTGGCTGCGGCGCCTGCGTTGCCAGCTGCCCCAACGCGGCGGCCATGCTCTTCACCGGCGCCAGGGTCTCGCAATTCGCCCTGCTGCCGCAGGGTAATCCCGAACGAAGCAGACGGGTAAAATCCATGCTAGCCAAAATGGGTGAATTGGGCTTTGGTAATTGCGGCAACGAAAGAGAGTGCGAGGCAAGCTGCCCGAAGAATATCTCTATTCGCAATATAGCCCGGCTGAATCGGGAATTTATCCGGGCCGCTTTTTAAATATCCAGCATAGCCTTATACAGCCATTGACTAATGTCAGGTAAGAAATGGGCCGCTCCTTCCAGCACACCGGCACAATAATTACCGTTCAGTTTTCCGATTCCTTTGGCTAAATATAGGGTGTCCGTGTAACCATTTTGGCTGACCTCTCTCAAGGCTCTATCTCTTACCTCCCTGGCGGCATTCGCCACTAGCACAGAATGAATTTCACTGGTCAATACCGGCAAATCATTACCAGAATCACCAGAGAATACAGCCCTACTGGCTGGGATGCCCAGATAATTCAGCAAGAAACGCAAGGCATGCAGCTTGGTGGCATTCTCCGGTAAGATGTCCATAAATGCTTTATTTTCACTCTCATCTATACTACTTATTACCGAT
>JAADIV010000041.1 GCA_013151175.1 Deltaproteobacteria bacterium
CCCCGCCACATCGGCAGTATAATCCAGGAAATGTTCCACGGCCACAGCGCCAAGGATACCGACAATCAGCAGCACCGCAATCATTTCGATAAAGGTAAAGCCAACGCTTGATCCTTTGTCTATATTACCACCTTTTATATTACCACCTTTATTTTTTTTATTTTTTAGGTAAAATACACTGGAAAAAATCAGCCGGGACGACCCAAAGATATGAAATACTACAGCCTGCTTAATCTTACCAGAGAGCCATTTTCCAACTCTCCGGATCCGGAGATGTTTTTTAAATCATCCCAACACCAGGGTTGTGTTCAGAGGCTTGAACTGGCCATCCACCTGCGGCGGGGGTTGAGCGTGGTTATCGGCGATATCGGCACCGGTAAAAGCACCATCAGCCGCCATCTTCTCCGTCTGGTGCGTGATAATAACAGAATCCTGGCCCACCTGGTTTTGACCCCAGAATTTAATTCCCCGGAGGAATTCCTCCTCGCCATCGCCAGAACCTTCTCTATTGATGGTACCGCAAATAAATCCGCCTGGCAACTGAAAGACATGATTAAGGATTATCTGTTTGCACAGGCGGCCCAGCTTGACCGGATTCCGGTGCTGATCATCGATGAGGGCCAGAAGCTGCCGCTATTCTGTATTGAGATATTGCGCGAATTCTTAAATTACGAGACCAACCAACATAAACTCCTGCAGATAATTATCTTTGCCCAGAAGGAATTTAAGCATATCCTGCGGCAGAAGGCCAACTTCACTGACCGCATTGCCTCGCTTAATTATCTCAGCCCCATGAATTTAATCGATACCAGACGGATGATCGCCTTCCGCCTGCGCAGGGCTAGCCCGCCGGCAAAGACACCGCCCCGCTTATTTCCGCCGCGCACCATATTCATGATCTATCTGGTCAGCGGCGGTTACCCCCGCAAGATAGTCATGCTCTGCTCCAAACTGCTCATCGCCCTGTTGGTTAAACATAAGAAACGGGCCGGCATACTGGATGTCCTGGGCTGTCTCAGGGAAACGGGGAATTTTGTCTATGGCAAGATTTTTAAACTGGCGGCGGCCCTGCTGATTGTCAGCGCGGCCATGGCGCTGTTGGTAAATTATACCATAAGCTCCAGATTCGCAGTCATAGCGAGGGATTCCTGGCGGGCGGTGGAGGCAGTATTTACACCGAGCCTAGCCCCAACAAGGATATTGCCTAAAAAAACTGCCAGAGCATTGCCCACCCGGCGGCTGCCCCAAACGCCGCCAATCAAAAAACAGCAGGCTAGCAGCGGTACGACAACGGTCGTATGCGAAGGACTACCGATAGCCGATTTCAGCCGCCTTCCCCATATTCTGGGGAAGCTGCCAGTCGAAGCGCATACCACTCTGAGCGAGATGGTGGCCCTGGTATATGGCCGCTACACCAGGGCAAGGGTGCAGATGGTGATGGCCGCCAACAAAAAGATACATACTGCCGACAGACTGCCGGCCGGTTACATCATCAAATTCCCCAGGGAAGAAAAAAACGGTTTCCGGCCAAAGCCACATGAGTTCTGGCTAGAACTGAGCGTCAAAGACAATCTGGCCGCCGCTTACAAAACCCTTAATAACTACCCGCGGACAACGCCCGTCATAATCGTCCCAACTTTACGAACAAAGAACAAGGGCGAAACCACCCCGGCATTTTTGCTAGTAGCGGAGAAACGCTTTAGCGAAAAAAAAGCGGCAGAGTCCGCTCTGAAAAAGCTGCCTGCCAAATTACAAAAAACAGCCATAATCCGGCGGGGCTGATCCTGAATGTTTTGGTTGTTTGCTTTTTTTTTGTCGGGATTAACAGGATTTACCGGGGTTAAGAAATGATGTGCATACTTTTTACTTGCCTTTAAACCGCTAATGTTTGAAAATATGGGGTGCGGGTGAATTTTTAGGCAATATGATTGTTGGAGCAGCGCTCAACATAAGACCGGGGAGGTAAATTATGTCTTTATCCATCAATAACAATTCGGGGCTTTACAGCGGTACGGAATTACGGAAAAGCCAGAATAATATCATGACCTCCCTGGCCAAATTGGCGGCAGGCCGCCGGATCACCAAAGCCGCTGACGATGCTGCGGGTCTCACCGTTGCCGACAGTCTGAGCAGCCAGGCACGCGGCTTCGGCCAGGCTATGCGTAATGCCGGGGACGCGGCCTCCATTGTCCAAATAGCAGACGGCGCCCTGGCCCAGTCCGCCGGCCTGGTAAGTTCCATCCGGGTCAAGGCGCTCCAGGCGGCCAATGCCAGTCAGTCCCCTGCCAGCCGGCAGGCCCTGCAGGCCGATATTGCCAAATCCCTTACCCAACTCGGCGAGATAAGTGCCACCACCTCTTTTAACGGCCAGAAACTTCTGGCAGGCGGGTTCACTAATAAAAACTTCCAGATTGGTAATAATCAAGGCGAAACCGTCAACATATCCATCAGTTCAACGACGCCGGAGCAGCTTGGCAGCCAGACAACGGGCCGACTGGCCAATATCGATGTGACAACAGCCGAGGGGGCGCAAAAGGCTGTTAGCGTTGCCGACAAGGCCCTGCAACAAATTGACGCGTCCCGCGCCAAACTTGGTTCGCAACAGAATCAGCTAAACTCATCCATCGCCAGTCTTGCCACCTCACAAATCAACACATTATCATCGGTATCGACCATCCGCGATCTTGACTTCGCCAAAGAGTCCATGAACCTCTCCCAGATGAAGACCTTAAACAAAATAAAGATATTCGCCGCCGTCCAGGCCAATTCCAGCCAGAAAAATGTTATAGACATCCTACAGAATCAGACATAAAAAATGGCGGAGAAGGTGGGATTCGAACCCACGGAACCCGCAAAGGTTCACCGCATTTCGAGTGCGGCCCATTCGACCAACTCTGGCACCTCTCCGCAGTACTATTTTCGCCGCTGTTTAAAAAAATCACGCAATAACTGGCCGCATTCAGCGGCTAGCGGCCCCGATTCTACAGACAGGTGGTGATGCATCCTCGCATCATCGCCTATCTGCCAACAGCTTCGCGCCGCCCCGGTTTTGGGATCAGAGGCAGCAAAAACCAGATGGCTGACCCTGGCGTGAATCATGGCTCCCATACACATGAGACAGGGTTCCAGGGTAACATACATGATGGTATCGGGTAGACGGTAGTTATTTAGAACCTGCCCGGCCCGGCGCAAAGCCAAAATTTCCGCGTGGGCACTAGGATCAGCCATGCCAATGGTGGAATTGCCGGCCTGGGCCAGCACAACCCCATTTTTATCCACCAACACCGCCCCCACGGGCACCTCGCCCCGTTCAGCCGCCCGCACCGCCTCACGGTAGGCAGCCTGCATATAATTAATTTCCACCCCCCGCCTCCCGATATCCGTTACGCCTCTCTTTTTAATTTATTGGCGTAATTCGCGGCATTCCAACCCGCCACGCAACCATCTCCCACGGCCTTGGCCATCTGATAGGGCGGACCGGCAATATCACCAGCAGCATAAATCCCGATTACATTGGTCTTCATCTGCCTGTCGGTCTCAATATGGTTCATAGTTGCCATATCAAGGGCCACACCCAGGTTAACGGCCAATTCAATGGCCCCCTTGGCGCCAAGCTCGACAAAGACCCCCTCAACCGCCAGGGTAGAGCCGTCATCCAGGACGATATTTTCCACCCCGTTCCTGCCTTGAATTTTCTCCACCCAGACGCCATTTTTGACCTGGACAGCACTCTCTTTAAGCTTAGCAGCCAACTCCGGGGCAATATCCAGGTCTTTGGCAATGAGGAAAACATCCGAGGCATAATTTAACAGGGTAAGCGCCCCATCAACTGCCGCGCTGCCATTGCCAACTACCGCCACCTTTGCCCGCCGGAAAAAATTCGCATCGCAGTCCACGCAATAGCTGACTCCCCGGCCGCTAAACTCCTTTTCGCCCTCCACCTTGAGCTTTTTGCGGGAAGTGCCGGTCGCCAGTACCAGGGCGCGCGCCATATACTCCCCGCCCTCCGTGCGAACCAGAAACAGCCCGTCCCGCGCCTCAATTCCCAGAATATCCTCGGCAATAATTTCCGCGCCGAATTTCCTGATCTGGGCAACGCCCACCGCCAGCATATCCGCGCCATTTGTGACCCCGGCAACACATAAATAATTTTCCACATGGGCCTGGTGAATGCTGCTAGCGTCAAGTTTACCAAATACCGCGACTTCAGCCTTTTTCCTCACCGCATGCAGAGCCGCCTGTAATCCGGCCGGGCCGGAACCAACCACCAACACATCTATTATATCGTTTTTCATTGCCAACCTTGTTTTATTGCGCCTGCCATCATCAAACCTCCGGAAACGGAAAATCGGGGTCAGCAAGCAATTTGCCAAACCGCTGTTTTTTACTGGTTTTAAAATCATGGAAATTTACCAACTCCTCCATAATTTGCAAGACCATGTCCTGGCCGACCCCCTTGGCGATCCTCATTCCCACTTTAGGTTTAGGCCCGCCTTTACCCCCGGCAAAGACATCAAAGCCGTTCCTGGTGGCCTTAATACCGATATCGGTAAGCATAGGATTAGAGCAGGAGGCGGGACAGGCCGAGATCGCGATTTTAAACTTTGGTTTAGTATGGGTGCGCCCTTTGAATCTGTCCATAATTTTCCCGGTAAAATCCGCCGTATCCACTAGCCCTAGTTTACAATATGAACTGCCCACGCATGTACGGGGAATGGGGAACTTACCCGGCCCCTTCAATACAGCACCGGCCCGCGCCAGGGCATCCTTAATTTCTTGTTCATCCTCGTCCCGCACATCCAACAGCCGGATATTCTGGGCCGTGGATAAATAGATACCCAGACTGTAGGTGTGAGCCAGATCATTAACCAGACTTAATAATTCCAACGGCACCAAACCGGCCGGTAGTAAGATTGTTATGCTTTTTTTCAACGATCCTTCGCGGACGATCGTGGTTGTATCACTGCTGCTTGTCATTGTTTACTCCGATGCAAAAAATTTATTTTGGATATTTAATCTCAACCGCGTCATTAGTACTTTAAATTTTCCGCCAAATCAATTATTTTGTCGAATACGAATATCAGGCAAATATAACTTCGGACAGGATCGAAACTCCGGAGCGCAATCATATAATTTTCAATATCCAGGGAGATGGACATGGCAAGAGCGCATAATCCGTACGGCGCGGCAGAACGGGCCGCAAGGTCAATCGACAGAGGCCGAGAACGTGAACGCCAATTTATGCTGCAAAATTGTTACAAACATGCTGACGACTTGGCATTGCAACTAGTTCAACGTCTGTTAGATAAGCACAT
Source organism: Deltaproteobacteria bacterium (assembly GCA_013151175.1). Lineage (GTDB taxonomy): Bacteria > Desulfobacterota > Desulfobulbia > Desulfobulbales > VMSU01 > JAADIV01. Next base: position 5,316 of record JAADIV010000041.1, read on the forward strand.
TATTGAGACCACCTCTGAACGGGCCATTCGTGAGGTCATAACCAAATTACTGACCAAAATAGCCGATATGGATGAGTTTGATATTCAGTTCAAGATCGCGCCAATCCGTACCCTGGTGCCAGATCCCAATATCGTTACCCTCTACCTGACCCAATATATGGTGGAAGATCTCATCGAACACCCCGATATTCAGGATATTTTCGGCGATGACTTGGACGTTTACAAGGCGGTAGATTCAGTTATGAACCGCATTCGTCCTTCCTCTGATTAAGCCACATGAAAGTCAGCTTGCCCAAGAATAGGGGACAGGTCGTGCATCCCGCCGCGATGCCCTGCCTGCTTTTTGCTGACCGCCAAGGTAAAATCTTTGATTTTCCCGACTTGCAGATGGCCGGGCGCAGCGCCAGAGATATTTGCCGGCCAGAGTTGACGGATCTGATCCCCCTGCCTGAGGGCAGCGAACTTTTTGTGCTACCGCACCGTTACCCTGCGGGTTTTGATCCGCAGGACGGCCAGGCGGCCATCCTGAAAGAAAATCCCGACAACCCGGCGGCTGGTATCCAGGCAGTGGCTGCCTTTATCTCTCCCGCCCACGCCTCCATTCATCTAACCTCCTTCGCAAAGGACGAATCCCGGCCGCCGCCTCTGCCGCTCTTCGCCTATACCGCCGTGGGCTGGTACG
>JAADIV010000121.1 GCA_013151175.1 Deltaproteobacteria bacterium
TTCACCCCGCCAGAAAATGATTTTTTTCCCGACGTCAAAATCAAAGTTTGCACCTCCCGTCAACCGTACCAAATGATCAAATCACAGCCGCATATTGCCCGCCAGTCGGCGAAAAAAGATGTCACACCATATGCACCGATAGTGCGCCACGAAAGTGAAGTAAAATCAAATGGTTGGAGAAATTGCATGAGGCACCAATTTTATGGCGATCAGGCACCAAATAGCCTCAAGCCATAGTTAACACATTGTATCAGAATTATTTTCTTTCAGGCACCAAATTAGCCCGCAGAATGGTGCCTTATTGGTGTTCTGGAAATAATTAGGAATAAATAGATTATTGGGACAAATGACTGACATTGTGCATGGTGAAGCTTCATTACGTGGCAATTATTTGTTTTAATGCTTAGCCGTCATACCCAAACCGTTCTTGATACTTAAAAAATTTATTGATCTATTGTCGTCTTTTTTTAGGTGTCTTGCTAATCAATATTGGCTTAACTGGCCATTGGGCATGGTAGGGGCCTATATCTTCAATGTGGCAATTACGCGTGGTGGCGATGAGGGAGGCTGTATTGGCATAGCATAAACGCCCTTGGCATAATCCCATCCCGGTTCTGGTCAGTAATTTTACGCTGTTGGCACTCAAAGAATGTGGGTTATTTTCCAGAGCCTTTTTTACCGTGCCGCAGGTAATATTCTCACAACGGCACAGTAAGCTGTTGTCAGTCATTACGGTTTCAGATAAATGTTCGGGTAGTTTTGATAGTTGGGCTAACGCCTGTGCAAAACTGTTATATTTCTTGAGTTTCTTTCGGGCTTGTCTTATTGTCTGTTTAGCCACATTGCAGGATATAAGTCCCAAGGATAACAGGCATCCGTTGCCGGCAATATAGCCTTCTTCTCTACTGGCATCGGCGCCAGCCATGCCGGTTAATTCGCCGGCTACAAATAATCCCGCCAGACTGCTTTCCATCCATTCTGAATGAGAAATAAGCCATCCGCCCCGATTGTCAGACCAGAAGGAATTTGCCCCTGCTTGCCGGGCTAATTCAGAAGATACTTGAAACCCGTAACACAGCCCTAATCTATCCACTTTATATTGCCGGGTGGGGCGGTTTGTCATCGCCTTTCCTGATGCATTTACGGATTGTAATGTGACCGTGTTAAGGTGTTCACCCTCATTCACATTTTTGATGGCACAGCCAAAAAGAAGGGGGACGCCAGCCAGTTTTATGCGCCAAATACTTGCGGCCACGATAACCCGCCAGTGACTTAGAATGATGCGCGGTTGTTTCAGAATGGCGAGACAATGGGACAGGGGCTGGGCAAAGGCAACAGCCTCGATCTTGCCACCCGCCTTGATAATCTGTTCGGCAACGATCAGCTGCAAGGGGTGTGTTCCGGCAAAAACAAAGCGGTCCCCGACAAGGATTTGCTGACTTTTCAGAAAAGTCTGAATAGCACCTGTGCCCATCACGCCAGGTGTTGTCGCACCGGGGAAGGCTAGTGGACGTTCATAGCAGCCGGAACAGAGGATGATTTTTTTTGTCCTTAGGCTGTTCAGGCCGGTTGCATCCTGAAACCATACTTGGTGGCCGTTTTCTTCCAAAGGTATAATGCCTGAGACATATGCCGACATGCGCCAGTTGACCTTTGGGTGAGCCTCTACTCTGTGAAGTAAATTCTTTGTGTCGGTGTATATTGAACCTCTCAACCAACCTTTGACTTTAAATTCTTTTGGTGGCTGTCGCATGATCTGACCGCCGGCACGTGGCTGTTCGTCCAGAATGATGACCTGTCCGCCATATTTTAGAATTTGTTCCGCTGCCGCTAAACCGGCGGGCCCGGCTCCGATTATCGCAACATCATATACCGTGTTTGTCATATGCTGTCTTCCTGTGTGGTAAAGACACGCAACCCAGCCTTTACCATGGTCATGCAGGCCCGCGACTTTAGGCGTTTGTCGGGAGAAGCAGGATCAATCACGGTCACCAGACAATCATAACAGACACCCATATTACAAAAGGGTCCGCGCGGATTGTCTGCCTTGCCAAGCTTGCAGCCGGGCTCACCGGATAACAAGATAACTGTGGCGAGGGTTTCCCCCTCGAAGGCACTGATTTGCTGATTATTCAGGGTCAGCATGACAAGAGCGGAGCGGGTGATCTGATTTGTAATCCTTTTTGCCATATGATTATATTGCCTCTTCAGGACTGTTGAGATGCCCGAACCTGCCCGGGTTATAGAGGGAAATATCATGGTCAGTGGCCCCGGTGATCATTAATTCGCTGATCAGATTGGCATAGGCAGGACCGAGGGTGAACCCTGAGCCTCCAGTCGCAACATAATAGCCCGGGAAACCCGGCACTTCGCCCAGAAGCGGCAATTGGTCTTCTATGACACCCACGATGCCCGTCCAACAGCGCAAAAGATGAAGCTGTTCTACAACAGGGACCAGTTCCGCCGCCAAGCCCAGATTTTGAAACACATTCTCCATAATGATGGTTGGGCGTTGTGTGAGATCGGGGTGCCCTTGTTTATACCTGAAACGCGCGGGCCAGCCACCGCCGATCAGGATATTTCCGGCGCTGACTTGTTTCATGGATAATTTGGCCCCAGCCCGTTGCAAAAGGTGGGGCATAAAGGTGTGGGTAGATTCGGTTACGCTCATGGTCAGAGCTTGAGGTGATACGGGCAGGTGAATAGCTGCCAGCAATGCACAATGCCCCGCCCATGCTCCGGCGGCATTTAGAACCATATTTGCCTCAATATCCTCTCTGTGGCCTGAGTGATCAATTTTGAGTGAAACGCGCCATTTATGTGCATTTTTGTTGAGTTGTAATACTTCGCAATGGCTTTGTATCCTAACCCCCTGTTTTATTGCCGCCCTTGCATAGGCTGGTGTGACGAGGCGGGGATTGGCATGCCCTTCCTGAGGGAAATAGGCTGCGGCCTGTATTTTTTTACTCAGATAGGGAGCGATTTGCCTTGCTTCTTCTGCGGTGAGTAATTGCGTGTCCATGCCATGGTTATGTTCAAGGGCATATTTTTTCTTCAAAAGAGTAACTTCGTCATTATTCATCGCAACCATGAAGCCCCCTTTCATGACAACGTCAACAGATTCTCCCAATTCATCTTCCAGATTACGCCATAGCTCTGCGGCCAAACAGTTCAGGGGAATGATCCGGGAAAATTGTTTTGTAAGAGCATCTCCCTGTTCCATCAGACGATGTTCCAACTGAAAATGAAGAGAGCCGGCATTCTGGCCAGAGGCCAAGCTATTAATATCATTCTTCTCGGCAAGCAGAACATTTGCGCCGCGTTTTGCCAGATAATAGGCGCTGGCACAACCGACAAGTCCCCCGCCGATAACTAGAACATCATATTTCTTCATAACATCCGACTATAACTGAAATTTTTCCGAAAACGGACTTATAATATACCCAGTTCCTCTAGCGACCATCGTATGATGTTTATTTCATCATCCAGAAGGGGCAATATGGGCCGCCGGGGGTTGCCGCCGGGGAGCCCCTGAAGATTAAGTGCCATCTTCATAATAGCCTGCGCAGACCCGAATTTGGCTACATAATGAACATCAAACCAGTCATTCATAATGCGGCGGTCCATGGCCCCATATTCAAGAGCTTTTTCAATATTTCCCTGCCATAGCTCATCAAAAAATGCGGATTGATAATGACCAAGAACAGCTCCAGCGCCCATTAAACCATCGGATTTCTTTTCCTGTATCAATTTTATACCATATTCATTCATTGGCGCGCCGAAAACGCGAACTTTTTCATGGAGAGCCGTGGCATCATTGAGAAATTTATCACTGTCGCCAGTAGAGTTTTTCAAGGCGACGACATTTCTCAGGTCGCATATGCGCTCCAAAAGAGGCAACGGCATGTCAATACCGGTTCCGGGCGGCCAGTTATAGATACATATGGGAATATTCACCGCATCATTGATTTCCTGATAAAAGGTGTATATCTCCCGTTCGGATGGCTTGACATAAGGGGGGGGCGTTACAAGAATACCATCGAATTTATAATCAGAAGCAAGTTTGGCCAGCGTAACAACATCTTTCGCCGTAAAGGCATTGCAGCCTGCTACGAGAGTCATTTTACCGGCAAGGACATGGCTGGCAGTCTTATAGAGAAGCGTTTTTTCCTTCAGACTCATGGAGAACCATTCTCCGGTCGTGCCCGCAACCACAATGCCGTGCATGCCTTCCTGATGTAACCACTCAAGAAGGGTCGTCAGCATTTTTGTATCTAGTTCATCCTGATCATTGAAGGGCGTTGTTATTGCCGGAATATAGCCGCGCCAATCAATATTATTCCTGTCCATTCCGTGAATTCTCCACGTTATTCATGTCGTTGATATTAGTCTAAAATTGTTCCATAAAAGAATAATTATTTCTGTCTTTTCTAATTTTTACTGGCCTGGGCCCGTTTCTCCAATTACATTGAATAAAGAATTATGTTGCCTTTAACGCAACAGTGATAATATTAACCATAGGATGAATATGATGAATTTTAATCTTTCCCGCCTGCGTTACCTGTATGAAGTTATCCAATGCGGGTCCATGCGGGCGGCCAGTGAAAAGATGAATGTTGCCCCATCCTCAGTCAGTCGGCAGGTCGCCATTCTGGAGGAGGAACTTGGTGTGGAGGTGCTGGAAAGGGGGCGGGGCAAGGCCCGGCTGACCGAAGCCGGAGAGTTGGCGGTAAAATATTACCGTGAAGATCTGACCCACAAGGAAACGCTGGCGTCGCACCTTGATGATGTGCGGGGTATAAAGCGGGGGACTGTGAAAATAGCCATTGGCGAAGGGTTTGTCAGTGATTTACTGTCAGATGCTATGCAGGCTTTTATGTTGAAATATCCCGATATACTTCTTGAAGTCAGGGTGGCAGGCACAAACCGGGTTTTGACTTTGGTGGAAGAGGATGATGTACATATCGGCATGGTATTTAACTGCCCCCCTTTGCCACGAATTTCCGTACAACAGATGTATAGCTTACCCTTGAAGGCGGTGATGGCGGCGACAAACCCGTTGGCCGGCAAAAAAAACATCTCATTGAAGGATTTAAGCGCCGCAAAATGCGCCTTGCCTCAGAAAAATTTCAGAATACGGGAGGTAATGGATCAGGCCGCTCATAACGAAAAGGTCATCCTCAACCCGGTTTTGACATCAAACTCCATGCTGATCCTCAAAAATATGGCCATGACCTCGGACGGGGTGACGGTTCTGCCCGATATCGCCATCCTCCGGGAGTTAAAAGCCGGTCAACTGGTTTCCATTCCCATAAAAAGCGAAAGCCTGTCCAGCACGTCAGCCGGAATAGTGACCCGGCTTGGACGGTTGCTCCCTATTTCAGCGCAGGAATTTATGAAATACCTCCAGTCCTATTTCAATAATGAATTAAAGTAACATAGTTGCAGATGTTGCGTTTTGAGCAACGTTTATCTTTATTGATTGTTATTGTAACAAAAACATTGAACGTCCTAACATCCCCTCACGAATAGAGATTCAGAAAATAATTTTATGTGGAACGTGGAGGAAACTATGAAGAATATAAAAAAAACCATAAACAGTCATAAAGTAGCCCTTGGATTGGTCAGTGTCATACCATTAATTCTTTCAAGCGGTGTCAGTGTTTCTGCTGCGGAGAAAGAAAATGTGTTTGAGGAAATTGTTGTCACCGCTACAAAACGCGGCGGTCTGTCTTTGCATGAGGTTCCTTTTGCAATACAAGCTATTGGCGGAGATGCGCTTGCCAAGAACGGTGATACGGATTTTAATAGTTTTTTCCGGCAAATTCCGGGGTTATCGGTACTTGACCAGGGGCCTGGTGACAAGCGTTATATCATTCGCGGGGTAAATTCTTCCGGGGCGGGAACGGTTGGTCTTTATCTGGATGAAGTTATCATAACCGGCGAGAATGCCCAGGACGGCGGTGGACGCCAGCCGGACATCAAGATATTCGATATTGATCGGGTCGAGGTGCTTAAAGGCCCGCAGGGAACCACTTTCGGGTCCAGTTCACTCTCAGGTACTATTCGTTATATTACCAAAAAACCCAATATGGAGGAGATGGAGGCCAGTGGCTCTGTCAGCCTGAGGCAAACCAAGGGGGCTTCTCTGGGCTATAGTGTGGAAAGTGCGGTAAGTATCCCTCTGGCAAAGAATAAAGCCGCTATTCGTGTGGCGGGCTTTTATCTGAATGACAAGGGGTATATTGACAATGTTCTGGCTACAGGGGTCAATAATGAAAAAACCTATGCCGGGCGGGCTTCTATACGAATTGACCCTTCCGAGAATCTGACTATTACGGCCATGGCCATGTATCAGAATTTAAAAACCGGCGGGCCGAACTATTTCAATCTGGTGGATAATGATGGTAACCCCATATCGCAGAACGGTCAGCTCTTTCAGGCAGATGTGACCCGGGCGAGGTTCAGGGACAGGACCCAGATATATAACGCTACGCTGGAATATAGACTGGAGCAGGGAACCATTACCGGCACCGCCTCATATTTTAAACGTGATACGGTGTTTGACCGGGATTCGTCTCTTGTCATTCAAACTTTTCTGGGACTGGATGATACAGGTCCGGGGCGCAGTATTATCACACAGCCGAAGGCGCGCAAGGTATCCAGTTATGAACTTCGTTATGCCTCCAGCTTCGACGGGCCATTTCAGATTTTGGCAGGCGGGTTTATACAGAATGAACGGCGAAATTTCAGGAGCGCGGTTCTGGGGGCCACAAGTACGGGCTTTATTGCCTCTCCGGAGGCTCCTCTTCTGGACCGTCTTGTCCGTACGGAAATTAACGAAACTGCCCTGTTCGGGGAGTTGAGCTATGACATTACCGACCGTCTGACCCTGACCGGAGGTGCGCGTTACTATGATTTTAGCCTCAAGCAAAATTCTACCTCTGTTACTGATTTTGGCGGCGGTCCCGGCGATGGCCCTGGCCCCGAACTGAATTCAAACGATAACGGCGTGATCTTTAAGGGAAATATATCTTACAGGGTATCTGACGATGTCAACACCTATGTACAGGTGGCCGAAGGTTTTCGTTCCGGCGGCCCCAATGACCAGACAGCCGCTGCCATAGCCAATGTGGTCATTCCCGCAGGCTTTAAATCTGATTCCGTCGTCAATTATGAAGTCGGCGTGAAATCACGTCTT
>JAADIV010000046.1 GCA_013151175.1 Deltaproteobacteria bacterium
TTTTGAAGCCGGCCCCGGCGCTAATGGTGACTCTAGCCTGAATACTAAGGCCTTAAACGATGTCGATTTTGGCGGCCTGAGTTGGGATGTCTATCACAAGGGCGACACCTTCTTCAGCTTTGAGTCCTTCGGAGCCTTTAACCTCTTCAATGTTCCTGACGGCGTTACCTTTGTTAATCCCCTGGAGTACGCCTTCTGGGAAGCAGACCAAAAATCAGCCGTTCCCACAAACAAATTCTATGATCCGCTCAATTCAGATAAAAACCTCACACTGGATCGTGCCAACCTCGGTAACCTCTTCCACACCGATGCCGTTTACATGAGCAAGTATAACAACCTGAACTATTTCTTCGCCGGCGGTTGGAGTCGGGCGGTGGGTTCTGGTGTTGACGAGATGGGTACCGGGCTGCTTACCTCCTGGTGGGATAAGCCCCAGACCAATGACGGTTACTCCATTTACCTGGGTGCCCGTTATGACTTCCCGAATCATCCCTTCAAGGTTGGCTTGGAATATAACCACGGCACCAAGTATTGGATCGCCTTGACCCCAGGTAATGATGATCTCTACGCCTCCAAACTTGCCACCCGTGGTGATGTTATAGAGGCCTATACCATCTGGGATATCCCGTCCGGCGATATGATCAGCCGATTCAGCAAGGCCTTTGTCCGTCTCGGCGCCCAGTACTATAAATATGACTACACCGGCAGCGGCTTTTGGCTCGGCGCTCCGGTCAAGATTGCTGACGTGGCCAAAGATCCGCTTAACGCCCAGTTCTACGCGCCGGTTGATCACATGACCCAGATCTACCTGTCTATTGAGGCTTGGTTCTAAGCAGAGAACAGAAGTCAGAAGACAGAACTCCTGCGAATTTACGGGAGAAAAAGGCGCCGGTTAATTCCGGCGCCTTTTTTTTATGAACAAAGATGGAGCGCAGCTGAATGATTACCTTTTTAGTTGATTTCTGCCTTGCAGAGGGTTAACATATACTTATGTACAAAATTACATTTAGCAAACAAGCCGACAAAATATTGAGGAGAATACCAAGGAACACGGCACTCATTATTGCTAAAAAGATAAAAGAGCTGGCTGAAAGTCCCAAGAAGATGAGAAACATAAAAAAATTAACCAATCATCCGGGATATCGTTTGAGGGAAGGAGACTGGCGTGTTGTATACACAGTGCATGAAAAAGAAGTTATGATTCACATTGTTAAAATTAAATCCCGTGGGGAGGTCTACAAATGAATCCACAAATAATAGAAAAAAATGGTCGTCCTGAGTGGGCTATTATTCCCTACAAAGAATTCAAAGTAATTCAGGAAGCAATTGAAGATGCAGAAGATGTTCGGGATATAGAAGAAAATTTAAAGGCAATTAATGAAAACAATGAAACAGCTATTCCTGGTGAAATTACATTTGCAACTCTTGATGGTATAAATCCAATACGGGCGTGGAGAAAATACAAAAAAATAAAACTAAATGAATTAGCAAAAAAAGTTTGCATTAGTGCTTCATATTTATCTCAAATAGAGAATGAAAAAAGAAACCCGACAATTGACACTCTTAAATTAATTGCTTCAGCTTTAGGAGTTGAGGCTGACCTACTTATATAATGGAGTTTTTCCGCAAGATATACTCGGGGTGAACTTGGTGCAAATTCATATTTTGTGGATGAACCAGCCAATTTATCCCGTAAATCGCCCCAAATAGGAAAAATTCCTTGAAGTAAACGCCGTATTCTATGCCTCGAAGTATGCCCTTTATGCGACTAGCCTCTAGCTTAATCCACCAATGTCCGTATCTTCCTTCTGCCGATTTTTCCGCTTGGTAACCAGGGCTTTTATTCATCCTTATATACTGCATATACTGCGGCAGAAGAGCGCAATTACGTTCCTCCAACCGCGCCGCGTGTACCCGTATTTTAGGCAGGTTTATATTATCCGGGGAATCAAGCCGCGCCGGCTGTTTAAAAAACATTTTCGGCTAAGTACTTGGCCTGTCAATAAAAAGAAGAAAATGATGTATAAGCAGTTAATGCCAGATAACAGGAGTAATACGGAGTTATTACTTATTAACAATTGCTCGTTTAAAAGCAAAAAATGACATATAACAGTTTGAAATCAGGTGTTTTTTGGCGCTAGCGGAAAAGCTCTTTGTTGGTGGGACTTATCGAAGATAGATTCTGGGGATGCCCCGTTAACCGCCATCTTCCGACCTGTTGAAAACCTGGATTATTCTACCCCCAAAATCATGTCAAACCGCCTTTGACAGCCATCGTTTTTTTAAATAAAAAACACCCATGCGAACAATTTCATGTGTGACTTTGTCGTATATAAGTAAATTTATGACGTCAGAACCGTTAGCAACGGTCATGGCCTTTAAAAACGATTTTGGCCTGTATATAGTTCCGAAAACATGGAAAACCAATAGGGGAGCATAATGACGTGGCAGCAAATTGAACAAAAATTGGAGGGTAGTCTTGCTCCGGACATTTACGCCCTGTGGATCAGACCGCTGAAATGCCGCCGTTGCAGCGATGATTTGCTTGAATTATGCGGCCCGGATCGTTTTTTCTGTTCCTGGGTAGCCAATAATCTCATGGCTGATATAAAGGCCGCCATGACAGGCCTTGCCTGTCAAGAGGCCCAAATAACCTTTACAACCGATGCTAGCGCGTTTTGTCAAGAGGCTGCCAAGAAACCGGCCGACTGCCGGCAGGAGCAACTTTGCCTGCCTTCTGTTGCCAAAACTCCCACCTTTGTCAGGGTTCTCAATCCCCGCTATATATTCGATGAATTTGTCGTGGGTGACTGTAATGCCGTGGCCCACTCAGCTTGCCGGTCACTGGCCCGTGGTAGCAGAGAATATGGGCGTTGTCTATACATCAGCGCCCCCACGGGCCTGGGAAAAAGTCACCTGACCCATGCCGTAGCCCACTATATTCTGGCCCATAATCCCAGAGTCAGGCTGAATTATCTCAGCGCCCAACAACTCACCTCGGAAATGGTTCGTTCTATTCGGGCCAAAAAGATGGAAGACTTCAAGCGTAAGTTTCAGAATAGCGATATATTGATGTTGGAAGACCTGCAGTCGTTAACCGGCCGAACCAAGACCCAGGAAGAATTAAGCGTTATCCTTGATATTCTCTTGGAAAGCGGCAAAACCGTAATCTTTACCGGCGGCCAATCCCCCAGGGAGATCAATGGTCTTGAGAGCGGGGTACGTTCAAGAATGTCATCAGGTCTGGTCACAGCCATCAGTGAGCCTGATTTGGAGACCAAAACCCAGATTGTTAGCAAAAAGGCCAGGCAGCTCAAGCTCAATTTATCAGATGAGTTGACCTGGTATTTGGCTGAACAGATAAAGGGTGATATGCGGCAGATAAAAAGTGCCATTGTCGGACTCAAGGCAAAATCGTCTATTAGCAGGCAGACTGCGGATATGGAGATGCTGAAGGAGGTTCTGGCAAATATCATCAATCAGGCTCGAACCGTCACTCCAGCGGATATTAGAGACTACATCGCCGACCAGTTCAGCGTAAATCCCGATGATTTACTGTCAAAATCGCGGAAAAGAGCCATTGCCTTTCCCCGGCAGGTGTCTATGTATTTTGCCCGCAAATATACCAGAAGCGCCCTGTCTGAGATCGGCAAAGCTTTCAACCGGGATCATTCCACCGTTGTCCATTCGATCAGAGTCATCGGTGAGGCCATAAACAATGACCGCTCCGTACAGGGCCAGATAAAGATGTTGGATGGCAAGTTGTATGAGAAATTCCTTAGCTAAAAATAGACCGGCTTAACCACAGCATCTTCCGGCTGCCGCCGCCCGCCTGCCTTGACCGCCGCCGCCGTCTTTTTAGCCGATTTTATCATGTCATTCATCCCGATACCGTCCCAACCAAAACCACATATATGCAGGCCGGGGAGATCGGTTTCCATTTTATGACGCCATTCCAGGAGAGCAGGATGGTCCATTTCCAGTTGGGGAATACCGTGTTCAGGTCTCAGTACCCTGGTAAACAGGGGCGGCTCCGGTATGGGTATCAACTGCTTGATATCCATTTCCGTCTGCCTGATGATCTCCTCATCCGATAATGCCAAGCGTTCCGGGTGGCGGCGGCCGCCAATCAAAATTTCCAGTAAACCAACGCTTTTCGGGCTGCGGCCGGGAAACATCTGCGAGGTAAACATAGCGCCGATGGCGAAACGACCTTCCTCTTCCGGCGCTAAGTAACCAAAACCGTAAGGGATTCGAGCAGAAGCCGGCAAACCCATAACCACGTTAACAATCTTGGCGGTGGGTATAGCTGCTACCGGCGGGGCCTTGAACGAGGCCAACAATTTCAGGGCCTGATTCACCGGCAGAGCCATAACCAGATCATTGCAGCTGAAACTTCCCGCATCGGTCTGGATATGCCAAAGATCGCCATCCTTAACAATACTTTTGACCCAGCTATTAAGTTTGATATTTTTCCCCGCAGATAGCGTGGTAGTCAGCTTTTCCATGCCTTCCGGGAAGTTGAGCATGGCCGGTAGATGCGATAATTGTTTGCCACTAGCGGCCCTTTTCTTTTTTATCAGCCCCCGCAAAACAGAACCGGTTTCCTTTTCCAAAGCACGGACTCCGGGCATTACCGCATCAATACTGAGACGCGTGAAATCACCAGCGAATGTGCCGCTGATTGCGGCATCCGCCAGGGGCAAAATCTCTTGGCCAAAACGGTAATAGACCCAATCGGCAATAGTAGAGTTCTCGCAATGGGGCCGTTTCCACAAATCGGCCAGAACCCGCAATTTACCGTGCCATGAGACTAGCGGGGTCTTTAAGACGGCAGTCAGACTTTGTGGTAATGAAATCAGACGGCCATTCCGGCAAATATAGCGGTGAAAATCGCCAAGAGGGGCGTGTTGCGCTTCATCATAAAGGCCTATGTCGTGTAAGAGCTCCTGGCTTTCCGGGGTATTATCCAGAAAACCATGCGGCCCCCACTCGCCCTGAAACCCTTGCTCTTTAAATGTTTGTATGACACCGCCCTGCCGATTTGTTTTCTCAATTATTGTTGAAGCCGTTCCCAGTTTATTTAAAAAATGGGCGGTACTTAAACCTGACAGGCCTGCCCCGACAATTATGACATCAGAAAATATTTCCATAGAGTGTCCCAATGGTTAAATGAGATGAAAAGCCGACTGTTCGTCATGCCGAGCCTGGAGTTGACACCTGCTTAAGGCAGGGTAATATCCCGGAGAACATCCGCCAATAACAACATATGATCCATAATAGCATATTGCGGTTGCAGACAAAACAATATCATCTTATTATGGCTGATATTTTTCGCTAAACGCCGATTTTCGCCCAAGAGAGGGTTTAAATTCTATGACCATACCGGTTACTAAAAAGATACTTATTATTTCGTATTCCTTCAGCGGCCAAACGAGTTGTCTTATTCGCCGCTTGAAGGCCGGCCTGGAGAGACAGGGCCATGAGGTAATAAAAGAACATATAGAACCTGCCGTGTTGCTGAGATTTCCCACCGGCTCAATCTATGCCTGTTTACGGATGATGTTCGTCACCCTTTTCCGGCATCGGACAGCAATCGCCCCATTATCAGGCAATGCCTGGAAATATTATGACCTAATCATCCTGGCCGGGCCAACCTGGTCGTATAATCCCAGCGGCCCTATTCTCTATCTGCTCGACCATTTTGGCAAAAAGCTGTTTAAAGGCAGGACGGTTATTCCCCTGATTTCGTGCCGAGGATATTGGCGGGCCCACTGGCTTGGACTGCGGAGAATACTGAAAAGATGCGGGGCTGTAGTGCCAAATTACCTGGTCTTTTCCCATCCCTGCAGTGAACCCTGGCGTACCATTGGCGTATTTATGAAAATCTCCGGTAAATCGCCGGAGCATTCGGCCCTCCTACGGGGGCATTACAGTAAATTTGGTC
>JAADIV010000096.1:0-3245 GCA_013151175.1 Deltaproteobacteria bacterium
AAGTTCCTGTTGCAGGTCTGAACTTTTTGCGGCCTCTAAAGCGGCGCTGCCGCCAACCTCATGATTTTGCAGAGCGGCATTTTCCAAAGCCAATTTTTGGGATTTTTTCTGCTCAGCAACTAGCATCTGCTCAAGCGCGGGTAAACGCTCCATATCCCGCCGAGATTCAGCGGCTTTCTCCAGGGCATTCCGTAAATCATGCCGCATTAAACCAAGTTCTTCCACCTGGCTAGATAAATGGGACATCCCTTTGAGCTTTAAGGCCGATTTTTCGGCAATCAACTGCTTTATTTCCTCTTGTTTATCTCGTAGACCGGTTTCCAGATCATCGATTCTGGCTTGCAATTCCTGCTTGTCCATAAGTCGTGTCTCCTCTAAATGCGTCTCCAATGTTTTCAGGGTATTCTGCATGAAGTTAATATCGTGTTGTAAACGATCCGTCTGCCGTTGGCAAAACGCGTTATCAATAATAATTTGCCGGCCGTTGTCTTGCGGGATGTCAGTGGCAATTATTTTTGTTCTCCGCAGCCTGAAGACAAGAAAAATCAGGGCCGCGGCCAAGACTAGACATATTAAGGCCAGGGCGCCGGGCAGGATGCCTGATTCCCAGAACCTGGCCATGGGCCTTAAAGACGCCCTGTCTGCCTCCGGCGGTTTGCCGCGAACCTCTAGCTCCTGTCGGTGTCGTAAGGAGCTGCGATACCAGGACAGGTAAATATCCTTGGGCGGCGCCGGCCATGACCATAGAGCAAACTTATCGGTATCAGCGTCCCCGGCCATCGTGGAGACGGGAATACTAGCTGGAAAAAATTCCGGGGAGTTATCTGCCGGCAGTACCTTGGGAGATGTTTCCCCCGCAGCAAAATCCGGTATATGCTCCAAAACCTCCCAACCCTTACGGGGGTAGAATTTGATATAATTGGCAGAAAACTTGCCGGCCCTGCCCTTTTCACCGTACTCACCGGCCATCAGGGTCTGATCATTAACCCGGAGTAAATATAAATTACGGAACTCGGCCTTGGGACTTATGCCCGGCGGCATTAATAATTTCCGGGCTAAGGCAAAGTTATCGGCAGTTAAATCCGGCAACTTTACCTGGTTATTTTTTAATTCCAAAAGGTTTGGGACAATTATGACCGGCACGGTGCCGACCTTTAAAAACCTGGCCAGGCCAGCCAGATCGTGGTCGTTGAGAGCAACGCAGCCATTGCTGCTGTTATAGCGCAACGCCCGATTTGTGCCATGGATATAGATGCCGTTGCCATCCCGCCCTGCCAGAGAATCAAAGACATTGGGGTAATTCAGATGAAAAGCCCTGGTGCCAAAAACCGTGAGGCGGTGATCGATATACTTCTTGGTAATGAAATATATCCCCTCAGGCGTTTTTTCATCACCTTCTATCTCCTTACGACCAAAATTTGTCCCAAGGCCAATACGAAACTCAGCAATTACCTGTAACCTGCCGTCATGCCGCAACACCTGCAGGCCATGAGAGTCTTTTTCCACCAAAATCAGGGATATGGGTTTGGCGGCAATAAAAACCTTAAGCTCCAGATTAAGAAGTCCGGAGTCAGTGAGACATGGCGCGGAGGCGGCATTTAACGGCCAACTTATAGCCATTATTATCCCCGCGGCTATAGCCGCAAATAGCGGTGCGACAACGATCGTATGCGTTGCTTTAAGGCTAGTCATTTGGTGGACATTAGTTATATTAAAATTTGCGGGACAGCATCCCTTGGCAGGCCAGACTAATTTTTTTTACGAATTTTGTCCAGTGCTATGACTTGAAGTAGTCCCACAGACCCATTTACCTGATTGCAGCGGTACGACAACGATCTTATGCGACTGTATGGCGGCCTACAGATAACTAGACTTGACAAAAATCCTTTTTGCAGAGATAATTTGCAGCAACAGGGGGATAATTATGGGAAATTTTGAGAAACAATATAAAATTATGATCGTTGATGACCACCCCGCTACCCGTAAATTAATGCAGGATATCTTGCAAGAATATACAGTTCTATCGGCCGCCAATGGCCGGGACGCGCTTGCCCTGCTCGCTGAAAATCCAGATACGGCTCTAGTGCTGCTAGACATCATTATGCCGCAGATGAACGGTTATGAGGTCTGCCGCAAGATCAAGAATAATCCGGCCACTAGCGACATTCCCGTTATATTCCTGACGATCATGGCGGAAGAGCAGGACGAGAGCCTGGGCTTTATGGCCGGGGTAAACGATTACATAACCAAACCAATCTGCCGCCTGAGATTACTGGCCAGAGTAAAAAACCAACTGCAAATCCGAAGACAGCGGGAGTTGTTAAATCACAAAAATGCCGAACTGCAAAAGGCCCTGGATGAGATCAAGGTCTTAAACGGTATCCTGCCAATTTGCTCATTTTGTAAACGAATCTGCTCAGACAATGGCGAATGGCAAAAAATTGAGAGCTATATCTGTCAACACTCGGAGGCCAATTTCAGCCACGGTGTCTGTCCTGACTGTCTGGAGAAGCATTACCCGGAAGGGAAGGATTAGCCGCCTCGGGGCAAACGGCCCCAAGGCGGAGCATGGCGGCCATAACCTCGGCCATGGGCAGACCAACCACATTGGAGTATGAGCCGGATATCCCCCGAACCAACACCCCGCCGGCCCCCTGAATCCCGTAACCTCCCGCCTTATCGAGGGAATCGCCGCTGTTAACGTAGGCGGAAAAGATGTCCTCATGCCAGTCAACAAAACGTACCACGGTGCGGACAGCACGGCACAACCGGATATTCTCCTGCTGCTTAATAAGACAAAAACCGGTCCACACCTCATGGCTGCCGCCGGCCAACTTCTTGAGCATAACTAAGGCCTCGGCAGCATTGGCCGGTTTACCAAGAATTTGGCCGTTAATAACAACCGCGGTGTCCGCCGCCAAAATCCAGGCACCGGCGTTGCTCCCGGCCACGGCCATCGCCTTTTCCCGCCCAACCCGTTTGACAAAGGCCGCCGGCCTCTCCGCCGGCCTGACCCGCTCATCAACCTCACTGACCCGCACGATAAAATCAAGACCGAGCAGGCGAAGCATCTCCCGCCGCCGGGGAGAGCCAGAGGCCAGAATCAACTGGCCGGGGCTTACAAAGACGGCCGGCTTAGCCCCTAAAATCATGCCCTAATGGCATAACCACCGTCTACAACAATGGTCTGACCATTAATCATCTTAGCGAGATCACTACATAAAAACAAACCAACATCGGCGACA
>JAADIV010000096.1:3254-14245 GCA_013151175.1 Deltaproteobacteria bacterium
GGGTCGTCAAGCGCCCCAGAGGCGTTCGAGCCAGGGCATTATCCAGAATAATTTGCCGATTGGGGAATTTTTTCAAGGCCTCCGTATCCACGGCTCCGGCACTGATAGTATTCACTCTGATCCCCATGGGGCCGAGTTCCACAGCCAGGTGACGCACCAGAGACTCCAGGGCCGCCTTGGAGGCGCCAACCGCCGTGTAATTCTCCACCGCCCGTACCGCTCCAAGACTGGATACGGCGATAATCCGGCCGCCACTCGGCATAAGAGGCACCGCCTGCTGAGCCAGAGTCAGCAAGGCCCTGGCGTTTATATCCATAGCCCAGTTCCAGTGGCGGCTGTCCAACTCCATCACCGGTTTCAAAACCCCTGAGGCGGCGTTGCTGACCAAAAAATCGCATTGACCATACTCCTCACGAATACGTGCGAACATCGCTTTGACATGTTCATCATTGGCCACATTGGCCTTTACCACCATGCATTTGGCCCCATACCCTTCAACTCTGTGGGCCGTCTCTTCAGCATTCTGCCGGTGACGGATATAATTCACCACCAGATTAGCGCCATTTTCAGCGAACTTAAGAGCAATCGCCTTGCCAATTCCCCGGGAACTTCCGGTAACCAAAGCGACCTTACCCTGTAAATTACACATTACTCACTCCTCTATCCGGCCATGCCGAAAAATCGTATAAAATTATCATTTTATGGCAGCACTCCCAAAAACGCCACATACCTTTTACCTGAGCAACTGTCTTTTTTCAATAACATATTTAAAATTGCGGCCCCCTGGAGGATCTTCATGTGATTTTTTTGACAGAATGGCAAATATATGTTCAGACCAACCGGGAATCCCACCGCATTCGTATCTATTTTGATTCGTAAACGGGGTATTGCCAACCATGGGAGTATGTTGATCGCTCTACTTGATTCTGAAGATTGTCTTGTGAAAATGCCGTGTTTCGAAGTATAGTAAGGCGGAGGCGGAGCCTAAATCTCAGAGAACGGAATTGTAAGTGGCATGTTCTTTGCTTTAGACAAGCACAGACACAGTGGGATGATTTGTTTTTTACGCGTCCCTAACCAAAATGGAGTGATGGTATGGCAGATGATGCAGAAAAAGAAACTGACGTTCAGGAAGAGCCAAAAAAGAAAGGCAAAATGCTGCTTTTTATCATTATTGGCTTGATTTTGTTATTGGCCGGCGGCGGTTTTTTTGCCTATACCAAATTCTTTAAGCCCAAGCCGGTGGTGAGCACAAAAGCGCTTAAAAAGACGCAGGAGAACAAAATAGGCGAGATGCTTGATCTCGACCCCTTTGTGGTCAACCTCGCAGATCCAAGCGGCAAAAGGTATCTTAAACTAAGCATCACCCTGGAACTTGCCCCGGCTAGCAGCGCAGACAAGATCAAGAAGTATATGCCCAAAATACGCGATATGGTAATTATGCTGCTTACCAACATGACCTTTGATGAAGTCATGACCCCTGAGGGTAAGATTCGGCTTCGAGATGAACTGTTTGCCCGGTTCAACCATATGCTACGGCCGAACCGGATCAAGAATATATATTTCACGAATTTCATTATCCAGTGACCAAGGGCTCGGCGCCTGATTTTCCCCCGTTGACCGGGGACTGGACTTCCCGCAACAATATGGAGTAAATTGGCGTATGGAACAAATACTCAGCCAAGACGAGGTTGATGCCCTGTTAAAGGGGATCTCCGGCGGTGATATTGAAGAGCCGGAAGAGGCAGTTATATCCGATGATGACCTTGGTTACTCGGCCTACGATTTCACCAGACAACAGGGCATTGTACAATTCAAGATGCCCGCAATGGAGGTCATCAATGACTCCTTTCTGAGATTCATACGCTCTTCCCTGGCCAACACCCTGCGCAAGGTCATTGACGTTACGGCTATCCCCATGGAGCTAGAAAGATTCGGCGCCTTCGTCAGAACCCTGCCCGTTCCCAGCAGCCTCCAAGTCTTTAAGATGGAGCCATTCAGAGGCTTGTCATTATTAATACTTGAGCCAAAACTGGTTTTCGCCCTGGTAGAAATATTTCTGGGTGGCAACGGCAGCCGCAACATCCGTATTGAGGGCCGTGATTTCACCGCCATCGAGCAGCGACTGATTCACCGGATCATCGCCATATTGTTGAATGATCTGGAAAAATCGTGGTATTCTCTCCACCCCGTCAAGGTTCAATATGTCCGTAATGAAATCAACCCGCAATTCGCCAAGATATGCGAGCCGGAAGATGTGGTAATTATCAACCGCTATGAAATTGATATGGACAGGGCCGTTGGCAGTATAACTCTGTGCATTCCCCTGTCAAATCTGGAATCGGTAAAATCAAAGCTCACCACCGCATTTCAGCGTGAACAAAGTGAAGAAGATCTATTGCTAGCCAAAACACTGCAGGAGAATATAAAAAACGTGCCGATTCCCCTCAAGGTGGAACTTGGCTCTGCTATGATCCCGGCAGGAGATATTATCGAGCTTAACAAGGGCGATATTATCCAACTTGACCGCCGCAAGGATGATCTCCTGCCGGCCTTTCTCTCCGGGGTGAGAAAATATATGGGCACACCGGGTATTCATCGCGGCAACAAGGCCTTCATGATTAAACGCAAGGTCTTTGATCAGAATCGGGATTAATTTTAGCAGCCTAGCTTGCCAGAATGGCAACCAGCTATTGTTCTACAAGCGTAATTGCTTGAAGTTAATACATAAATAACAAGCTAGAGAGTTGAGCTTATTTTTATACCGGCACAGCCGGATAAGGAGAAAAATCATGGCAGACGAAAATTTGGAAGAAACGGCAAAGGCGGGCGGGGAACACCCGGCGGCGGACAGCGGCACAGGTGAGTCTGGGGATGACTGGGCGGCAGCCCTGGATGATAAAAATGGCGGCAGCACCTCGACCGCATTCGAGGAATTAGCCGATGGCAAGACGGCAAATTATGATGACAGCCAGAATCTGGACTTCCTGCTCGATATACCGCTGAAAGTTACCGCTGAATTAGGCAAAACCACCATGATCATCAATAATATGCTGCAATTGGCCCAAGGTTCGGTGGTGGAACTTGATAAAACTGCGGGTGAGCCGGTGGATATCTACGTCAATGAAAAATTGCTTGGCAAGGGCGAGGTAATAGTAGTCAACGAAAAATTCGGTATCAGAATTACCGAGATTATCAGCCAAGCCGACCGGATAAAGAGTATAGGATGATTTTTTTAAAACAGTCATTAGGCACCGCCATCCTCTGCTCTTTTTGGGCGGGAACAGCCGCAGCGGCTGATCTGGGCGGCAAAATCAACGAGACGTCCAGTCTAGTCCGCGCCATAGCCAAGGTTTTTGGCGCCCTGGCAGTAGTGGTGGCCCTCATGCTGCTGCTCGTTTATGCCATTAAGAAACTGGGTCTGACCAATGGTCTGACCAAAGCGGGATCCCACATCAAAATTATTGAAACGAAAATGATAGCTCCAAAAAAATATATCGCTATCGCCCAAATTTCCGGCCGCCAACTCGCCCTGGGAATCACCGATCACAATATCAGCTTTTTGACTGACCTGGGGGATCAGGCGGTCTCCTGCAGCGATGAGGCACCGAAATCTACCCCGGAATCATTCAGGGGGTTTCTGCAAAAAGCCGTCTCGTGTCTAAAGCAAACAGGCCCGAACCGGGAGCCGGTAAAATGAATCTTCTACGTCTACCGTCCCAAAGGCGCCGTTTATTCGCCTATGGTGTTGCGGGTGCCCTGCTCGTGGCAGCCCTGCTGCTGCCTGGCAATGCCTCAGCCCTGCAATTACCGACTATGCAGATCAGCCTGGGGAAGACTAGCAACCCCAAACAAATTTCCACCCTCATTGAGATTCTCCTGGTCTTCACCATCTTGTCCATAGCCCCGGCTATACTGCTGATGATGACCAGTTTTACCCGTCTGATTGTGGCATTCTCCTTTTTGAAGAAGGCCCTGGGCACCCAGACAACCCCGCCCAACCAGGTTCTGGTGGGATTATCGCTCTTTCTCACCCTGTTTATCATGACCCCGGTATTCAACAAGATAAATACCAACGCCGTCAAACCCTATCTTGCTGAAAAGATATCAGCCGAACAGGCCATGACGGCCGGCATCAAACCCCTGCGAAGTTTCATGTTTAAACAAACCAGGCAAAAGGATCTGGCCCTTTTCATGTCCATTGCCAAACTAAAAAAACCGCACGATATGGCCGATGTGCCCACCACGGTACTGATTCCGGCCTTTATGATCAGTGAGCTGAAGACCGCCTTTGAGATAGGTTTCATTCTGTTTTTGCCGTTCCTGGTAATAGACATGGTGGTCTCAAGTATCCTGCTGTCCATGGGCATGATGATGCTGCCGCCGGTTATGATCTCTCTGCCTTTTAAAC
Organism: Deltaproteobacteria bacterium; assembly: GCA_013151175.1. Taxonomy (GTDB): domain Bacteria; phylum Desulfobacterota; class Desulfobulbia; order Desulfobulbales; family VMSU01; genus JAADIV01. The sequence goes on from JAADIV010000096.1 coordinate 7,666, forward strand.
TTTTGCTTTTTGTCCTCGTCGATGGTTGGCAATTAATTGTTGGTTCACTAATTAAAAGTTTCGGAGTCTGACTATGACCGCCATGCAGGCAATAACCCTCGGCCAAAACGCAGTTTATATCTCGCTCTTATTGTCAGCGCCGTTACTACTGGTGGGCCTGGTGGTAGGGCTAGCCATCGCCATTTTCCAGGCCACCACCCAAATTCAGGAGATGACCCTGACCTTTGTACCCAAAATCGTGGCAGTGATGTTCGCCATATTATTTTTTGATTCCTGGATGATGATAAAATTAACCGATTACACCCGTGATCTTTTTATGCAGCTACCTTATCTGGTGCACTAGAGGCGATTACAAATGGTCGATACTGCCCTATTAAACTGGACTCTGAGCCAGGTATTCAGCCTGTTGGTCATTATGGCCAGGGTAGGACCGCTGATCTTCTTGATGCCCATTATCGGTTCATCAAGTGTGCCGACCCAGGTCAAAGTTCTCGCCACTCTTACCACCTCCCTGGTTCTCTTGCCGGTACTCCATATTTCGGCAACTCAGCTGCCCCGGAGCGTTGTGGGCCTGGTTATATTCGTTGGCTCAGAAATCACCATAGGGGCAATATTGGCCCTATTCGCCCGCATGGTGCTGGCGGCTCTGGAGATCGCCGGTCAAGTGGTGAGTATCTCGATGGGTATGGGTATGGCCGGGGCCCTGAGTCCGCAATTTGGTACCCAGGTCTCCCTGGTTGGCAACCTTTGGAGCATCGTTGCCATCCTGGTATTTCTGGCGATTGACGGCCACCATATCTTTATCAGAACCATGGTAGATAGCTTTGTCTGGCTGCCACCAGGCACCATTCACATTACGGGTGCCACCTTTCGCGGCATGATGCGGGGCGCCTCCCATATGTTTGTTCTGAGTATCCAGATCATGGCCCCTGCCGGGGTTGCCCTGTTCCTCGCCAACGTTGCCATGGGCATCATCGCCAAAACAGTGCCGCAGGTACCAATTATGATTGTCGGTATGCCCATGAATATCGCCATCGGCTTCATCTTCATCGCCCTGTCCATGAGTTATTTATTACCCCTGTTGATAAGTAATTTTGCGGCCTTGGGAACGGCATTAACCAGACTCAGCATGGGTATGGGAGGATAAAATGGCGGAAGAATCAAGCGGCCAGGAAAAGACCGAAGAACCCACAAGTCAGCGCCTGAAAGAAGCGAGAGAAAAAGGTGATGTCGCCAAGAGCATGGAAATACCCTCGGCAGCCGTCCTTTTGCTCGGCCTTATGACCATGTACCTCCTGAGCGGCTATATGATCAGCACCTTTGAGGAGATGACCCGCCATTATCTGGCCAATTCAAGCCAACTTACGGTCAGCACTGACACTACGATCAGTTTGTTTAAAGGCAGTATGATTTACAGCGCCATACTTCTGGGGCCGCTTATGTTGGCGGTTATGGTGGCCGGCCTCGCGGCCAATTACGCCCAGATAGGTGTCATTTTTACCGCCGAAAAAATAACCCCGGATATCCAGGAAAATTGATCCGATCCAGGGCACTGCCCAGAAATTTTCCATGCAGGCCCTGGCCGAGCTATTAAAATCATTATTGAAAATCGGCCTAATTGGTTATGTGGCCTATGACGAAGTTCATAAGGTTCTGCCTCAGTTTATGCCGTTGCTAGATCAGACACCGTATCAAATTATGATCTTCGCCGGCAGAACAGCCTTTTGGATTTTTTTGAAATGCGCTATAACTATCGCCATCCTGGCCGCCGCGGACTATGTCTTCCAACGTTGGCAGTTTATGAAGAAAATGAAGATGACCAAACAGGAGGTCAAGGAAGAGGCCAAGATGACCGAAGGTGATCCGCAGGTAAAGGGGCGTATCCGTGCGCTGCAGATGCAAATGGCCAGAAGCAGAATGATGGATGAGGTTCCCAAGGCCGATGTCGTTATTACCAACCCCACCCGGCTAGCCGTGGCGCTGAAATACGATGCCGACCAAATGGCCGCCCCATTGGTGGTTGCCATGGGGGCCGGAGCTATAGCGCACCGGATAAAAGAGATCGCCGCTGAAAATGAGGTGCCGGTTATCGAGGATAAGCCCCTGGCCCGCGCCCTGTATAAAACGGCAAAGACGGGCCAGCCAATTCCAGAAAATCTTTTCCAGACCGTGGCCGAAGTATTGGCTTACGTATATGGTGTAAAGCGCAAGACAGCCTGAACCCACTATGACTGAAGAAACTCAACAAATAAGCGGACTCAAGGGGCTTAACATCGACACCCCGAGTCTGGTCGTTGCCTTAGGGGTAATTGCCCTTCTGAGCATCATGATTATGCCGCTGCCCACCCCGATTCTCGACCTCTTATTGTCGATAAGTTTGACTATGGGGCTAGTGGTGCTGATGATGGCGATGTACAACACCAATCCCCTGCATTTTTCGTCCTTCCCATCTATTCTGCTGCTTACCACCCTGTACCGGTTGTCATTAAATATCGCCTCAACCCGGCTGATACTGCTCCACGGCCATGAAGGCCCAGGGGCTGTGGGCCAGGTAATTCAGTCCTTCGGCCATTTTGTGGTGGGTGGTAATTACGCGGTAGGCCTGGTCATCTTTCTGATTATGGTGCTAATTAACTTCATCGTCATAACCAAAGGATCCGGGCGTATCGCCGAAGTTGCCGCCCGTTTCACCCTGGATGCCATGCCCGGCAAACAAATGGCCATTGACGCCGACCTGAATGCCGGTTTAATTGATGAGGACGGGGCCAAAAAACGACGGGCCGATGTATCCCAGGAAGCGGAATTCTACGGGGCCATGGACGGTGCCGCCAAATTTGTCCGTGGTGAGGCCATTGCCAGTATCATCATCATGCTGATCAATATCATCGGCGGCCTTTTTATCGGGGTGATTGGCAATAAAATGGATATCTTTCAGGCCTTGCAAACCTATACCCTGCTTACCATCGGCGATGGTTTGGTGGCCCAGGTTCCCTCTCTGCTTATTTCAACCGCCGCCGGTATAATCGTCAGCCGGGCGGCCTCAAATTTGAGTATGGGCGCCGAATTTGCCAAGCAGTTCGGCATGCAGCCTCAAGCCCTGGCGGTTTCAGCCGGAATTGTCATGATCATGGGCCTGGTGCCCGGCCTGCCGCATATCCCGTTTCTGTTTTTAGGGGTTCTGCTAAGCACGGTATCATATTTTGCCTCTAAGAAAAATAGCGTGCGGCAGGAGGAAGAAGCCGAGGCCCAGAAAGGCGCCGATGAGCCTCCGGCTGGTTCACCGGAGACCGTGGAGACCTTACTCCCCCTGGATACCCTGCAGCTAGAGGTGGGATATGGCCTTATCCCTCTGGTGGATGAGAAGCAGGAGGGCGATTTACTGGAGAGAATACGCGGTATCAGACGCCAATTCGCCCTGGATATGGGTCTGATTGTCCCGCCCCTGCATGTACGGGACAATCTGCAAATAAAACCCGATGAGTATTTGCTACTCTTGAAGGGCGTTGAAATTGCCCGGGGGGAATTAATGATGGGTTATCAGCTAGCCATGGACTCAGGCACCGCCAAGCGGGAAATTGAGGGTATCCCAACCACCGAGCCAGCCTTTAATCTCCCGGCCATCTGGATTCACGCCGACAAAAAAGATGAAGCGCAGTTGGCAGGCTATACAGTCGTTGACCCATCCACCGTTATCGCCACCCATATAACCGAGGTTCTCCGAACCTATGCCGATGAATTGCTAGGCCGGCAGGACGCCCAAAAGCTGTTGGATAATCTGGCCAAGACCCACCCCAAGGTAATCGAGGAATTAATTCCCGATAATCTCTCGCTAGGTGGTTTACAGAAGGTATTGCAGGGGCTGTTGCGGGAGCGGGTTTCCATCCGCGATTTACGGACAATTTGTGAAACATTGGCTGACTACTCACCCCTGACCAAAGATACAGCCATCCTGACGGAATATGTCCGGCAAAAATTATCCCGAGCCATTATCGCCTCCTTGGTTGAAGAGGGCAACAAGCTCTCGGTGCTGACCCTGGCGGCGCCCGTGGAAGATCTTATCCGGGAATCGATTCAGAAAACGGAACAGGGCAATTATCTGAATTTGGAGCCTAACCTGGGCAAGCATGTTATAGAAGCCACCCAAAAGATTGTTGAACGAATAACCACGGAGGGCTACCAACCGATCATTCTCTGCGCTCCAGTGGTAAGACGGCATGTGCGCCAACTGTTGGAACGCTTTATGCCGCAGATTACAGTATTGTCTAATAATGAGTTACCAAATCAGATTCAGATCCAGTCACTGGGCACGATTGAGATACAGATGCCATGAGGCATCAGGTGTCAGGAATCTGGGGACAGGAGACAGGTGGCAGAGAGCAAAATCGTGGAGAGGCGCCCCTTGTGGGAAGCTATAATAAACCAATAATTCACCACATATTTACTTAATTTTATGCGGATTAAGCGATTTCAGGCAAAAGATACGCAAAGCGCCCTGGCCCTTGTTAAGCAGGAGCTAGGGGAAGACGCCGTCATCCTGGCCAGTAAGACCATTGGCAAGGCGGGTACTGAACGTCGCATTGAGGTAGTAGCGGCCATGGATTATGACCTCGATAATCTCCTGGAGACAGCCGACGAAAAGCAGCGGCCCCCGGCTGATAGAACGTACAGCTATAATGCCGTCCGCCACCCGGCAACCACCCCGCCAGCCCCCTCCAAAACCCTGGCAAAGCCGCCGGCGGGGGAGATACACTCCGAGGCTCATGACCTGCGTTTACGTTTTGCCAATGTATTCAGGCCACCGGCGACAAACAACGATAGCGGCCAGGCAGCCCGGCCATCTACCCCGCCCAGTCCCAAACGAGCCCCAAGCTCAACAGAGGTTAAAAAATGGCGGAATCAATTAATAGACAAAATTAAATTACCCTCTGATAATCAGAACGGCGGTCAATATCAGGAGATTATCGCTCTGGTTGGCCCCACCGGTGTGGGGAAAACAACTACCGCCGCCAAACTGGCCGCCTGGCAAAGCCTGCGGCAAAATAAAAGAGTGGCGCTTTTTTCCATGGACTGTTACAGAATCGGCGCCACTGACCAAATCCGCACCTACGCTAATATCATGCGCCTGCCCTGCGAGATCGTTCTCAGGAAAAATGATATGCGCCAGGCATTGGCCAGGCATCAAAATAAAGATGTCATAATCATAGATACGGCCGGCAAAAGTCCCTATGATGAAAGACATATCGCTGAACTTAACGACTGGTTTGCCGCAAGTTCCGGGATCAAGCCACATCTGGTTTTAAGCGCCACCACCAAGAAGGAAGATCTTAGCGCTATATTTAAGTCATACTCCAAGTTGGCGCTCAACGGTCTCATTCTCTCTAAACTGGATGAGACCAGGGCCTACGCCGCCCTTTGTCAACAGATAGTAGCCGCCGCCCTGCCCGTCTCCTACCTGTCAACCGGCCAGAGAGTTCCGGAAGATTTTCTGGCAGCCTCCAAGGATTTTCTTGATCTCCTGTTTAAACAGGGCTGGCAGGCAGCAGCCCCCCAGATGGACAACCGGAACCATGGTGCCGCCTTATGAACCTATCATCCAAACCGCAAAAAATTATCCCTCGGCAGCGCGCCTCAACAACAGCAGCCGCAAAACACCCCAGGGTTATCTGTATAACTAGCGGTAAAGGCGGAGTGGGCAAGACCAACTTGACCGCCAATCTGGCCTATACCATGGCAGCGGCGGGCCTCCAGGTACTGATTCTGGATGCCGACCTGAACCTGGCAAATATCGATATCCTACTCGGCCTGACCCCAAAATATAATTTACAACACGTCTTCACCGGCGAAAAATCTCTCAAAGATGTCATGATTAAGGGGCCAGGCGGCATCAATATTCTCCCCGGTGCTTCCGGGATTATGGAACTGGCAAATCTCGATGAAGAACAGAGACTTTATTTCCTCTCCGAAATGGCGGCCCTGGATAACAAAATTGATATATTACTTATAGACACCGGCGCCGGGATCAACGAAAACGTCATATATTTCAATTTGGCGGCCCAGGAAAGAATCATTCTGTTGACCCCGGAGCCGACATCACTCACCGATGCCTACGCAATGATCAAGGTTTTATCCACCCGCCATGCTGTAAAACGGTTCAAAATAATGGTCAATATGGCCTTATCAGCAAGGGAGGCCATTAACGTATTCAAACAATTATCCAAGGTCTGTGACCAGTTCTTAGCAACCCTTTCACTGGACTTTATCGGCTATCTTCCGTATGATAGGCAGTTGGTAAAAGCAGTACGGAGCCAGTGCCTGGTAACTGAGAAATTCCCCAATTGCCCGGCCAGTAATATGTTGCGAAAAATCAGCAAAGATTTAGTTGCGGAAACACCGCAATTAACGGATGATGGCAATATCAAATTTTTCTGGAACAATTTTCTGGTAGATTAGGATAATGACCAGACCCAAAGCCCAAAAATTCAAGGATTACACTCAGGCCTATTTCCAAGACGCAGGCAAACTGACCGCCGCCAAGCGTAATGAATTAATCCTGGCCTACGCGCCATTAATCAAATATATC
>JAADIV010000211.1 GCA_013151175.1 Deltaproteobacteria bacterium
AACTTTGGTACAGAAAAAAACCCTCGCTATCCCTTCTTTGCTTTTTACTCGCAGCTCAAAGAGACCATGCTCAATAGGTTGGGTATGTGGCAATCCAAGATTAGAGCCAAATTCGAGCATTAAATCTGTGAGCCGCAAATACCTTGCTAAAAGACCGCTCGGAAGTTTCAAAACCTCTTTTTCAACTTTTGCACTGTAATATTTTATCTGCCATTTCATGCCAATATGATAACAAATATGTTACAGGCATGCAACTTTCATTTCGTATCGTGTTGCAGTTTTACTTGCCGGCCTAACTTGTCGTAAGTTCTAGCAAATTAACAATTCAGAAAGTTGACTAATGAATAAATGACGGCTTTTTGCAAGAGGCTTGGATTATTAATATTTAAGCCGATTTTTGGAGCTACCACGCTTACACCTGTTTTTAACCCTTATGACGACACAGGGCCGTCAACTCGGCGTCTTCCAGGGGGCGGCCAAGCTCAGAGGTCTTTTGGCGTACCGCCTCTAAAATATCGTTAATATTGTCAAACCACGGAGAGTGGGTAGGATCCCCAAGGCGGCGGCGTATATTTTGGCGGCCTATTTTCTCTCCGTAGAGCAGACGGCGTTTTGCTCCCACCCTCTGCGGCGAGTATGGCTCGTAGGTTCCTGGTTCACGTTCCAGACCCTGGAGATGCAGACCGCTCTCGCAGGTAAAGATATCCCGCCCCACCACTGGCCGGCGGGTGGGTATATCCTGGCCGATTATAGCGCCCACCAGTTCGCTCAACGTCCTGATACATTCTGTCCGGTATGGACGGCCATGCCGCAGGGCAAGATAGGCTGCCGCTTCCTCCAGTCGGGCGTTGCCGGCCCGCTCTCCAAGGCCCAGTATCGTAACATCGGCCCAATCAGCCCCCGCTTCCAGAGCCGTGAGACAATTGGCGGTTGCCATGCCGAAATCATTATGGCTGTGAACGCCGAATTCCAACTCGTAATCCGTATTCAGCTTTTTGAGTAGTTCAACCATGGAGAGCGGCGTGGCAATGCCCACTGTGTCGGCCAGGCGTATCCTAAAGACCCCGCCTTTGGCTGCGGTATCAAGAACCTCAAGCAAAAAACTGGTCTCGGCTCTGGTGGCGTCCTCAAGCCCCAGAGAGAGGCGCTTAATGCCCAAATCCCGCGCCCAGTCCAGGGCCGCGTCCAGGGTGCGCAGGATCCAGTCTCGTGACTTACGTAATTTTTTATAGATATGGAGGTCTGAAACCGGAATAGAAAGGGACAGTATATCCGGCTGCAGGGCCGCAGCGTACTCAATATCACGGCGGCGGCACATACTCCATAGGGAAATTATGGTGTTGCTGTCGCGGCGGCGGCAAAAATCAATTAGCCGCGCCAGATCGTGGGCGCGGGGGGTAACGACACCCAACTCTATCTCCTCAATCCCGATTCCTATCAGTCCCCGGATAATATCCTGCTGCGCGCTCAGGGGAAAGTTTATGCCCACAGTTTGCGCCCCTTCCCGCAGGGTGGTATCAATTAGCCCCTTCATCTAAGCGCGCCCGGCCTTGAATAGACGGCAGGGATTAAATCTTTTGCCCGCCGCCGGTATCTCTGCGGTTGACGCGAATTCACGGTTGATTTCAACAATACAGTCGGCCAACAGCCGGGCCTCAGCCGGGTCATGGGTTACATGGACGATGGGGATGGTACAGGTCTTTTTGAGATTCAGCAGTTCCTCCTGTAACATGGCTCTGGTGGTTGTATCCAGGGCGGAAAATGGCTCATCAAGGAGGAGAACCTCCGGCTTCCGGGCCAGGGCCTGGGCAAAGGCAGCCCGTTGTCTCTCCCCGCCGGAAACCTGATGGGGGCGGGAATTGGCAATGTGGCTAATCTTAAACAGCTCCAGAAGACGGTGGGTCTCGGCTCGATCCTTGTTAATCAAACTAATATTACCGGCGATGCTAAGGTGAGGGAAGAGGGTGTGTTCCTGAAAGACATAACCGATTTTCCGGCTTTGGGGCGGCAGATTTATACCTTTTTCACTGGCAAACCATAACTTACCGTTATTAACGATATAGCCCTCATCGGCCTGTGAGAGGCCCGCCATTATCCGGATAAGAGTCGTCTTGCCGGCTCCGGAAGGCCCAGTGAGGACTGTGATTCCGCCGTTAACGCAGCTAAAGGAAACCTGGAGATTGAAACCGGGCATCCTCTTTTTTATCTTCACTTCAAGCATTATTTTCTCTATAAAGTTTGCGTCTTGGCCTGTAAACGATCAACAAGCTACACTTCCGGGAGGTTATCCACACCACCGCAGTGTAAGCGTTTCAGGAGCGCCCTGATGTGCGCGCTTTAGTTCCCCAATTATACTCCCTGTATATTGGGGGACTAAAGCGTGTGCAGCAGGGTGTTCATGGAGTGCTTACCTTGGATCGACCCAGATAATTCACCGCCAGCAAAATTACATAGCTTATGGCAACCATAATTAATGACATAACCGCCGCCTCGTGATACTGGAGATTCTCCACATATTCGTAAACCGCGATGGACGCGACCTTGGTTTTGCCGGGAATACTACCGCCCACCATTAAAATAATCCCGAATTCTCCCATGGTATGGGCAAAGGTGAGAATTGCTGCGGCAATCAGGCCGTTAATGGTATTGGGAATTATAACCTTGAAAAAGGCCTGCCATGGTGTAAGCCCAAGGACATAGGACATTTCCAGAAGGCGGACATCAAGTTTTTCAAAGGCGGCCTTGATGGGATGTACCGCGAAAGGGAGACCCTGCACCATCGAGGCGCCCACCAGGCCGGCAAAGGTAAAGGCGAGAGAACTGCCGGTAAGCGCCGACCAGCCATGGCCGAGAAAGCCCTTAGGCCCCATGAGGATGAGGAGATAAAATCCCAGTACGGTGGGCGGCACCACCAGGGGCAGCCCCACGAGGGACTCGATAAAAAATTTGCCCCGAATTTTTTTATACACCAGGATATAAGCCACTGGCAAAGAGATCAGTAACAAAAGAATGGTACTCACCAGGGCCAGTTTGGCGGATAGTATGAGAGGCGTAAGATCCATACGACTATTTATAACCGAATTTGGTCAGAACTGCCTTGCTCTCTGCCGCAAAGAGGAAAGAAAAAAATCTTGCCGCCGCCTGCCGGTTAGGGGTATTTTTGATGATGCAGGCGCTCTGCCTGACAAGGGGCGCTTCGCTTATAGGCCAATAGCTGCCGTGTTTACCGGCGGTTGAGAGGGCGAAGGAAAGAGCCGTAAAGCCGCCATCGGCCGCCATTTGGGCGTATTGAAAGGCCTGGGAGACGTTTTCGGCGTAAATCAGGCGGTTGGTAAGCGCCGCCTTCAGGGACGGGGAGAGAACCGCCATGACCGCCGCGCCATAGGGGGCAAGACGGGGGTTGGCTATGGCGATCCGCTTCATTCCCGGCAGCCGCAGGGCCGCCCGCCAGTCAGCCGCCCCGGCCAAACCCTTTTTCGCCGTCCACAAAACGGCCTGCCCTTTGGCATATATCCTCGGTTTATCCGCCAGATGTTCCTGATAGAGCAAATTCGGTCTTCTTTGATCTGCGGCCAGAAAGAGATCAAAGGGAGCGCCGTTTTTTATCAGGGCGTATAGTGTCCCCGTTCCCCCATAACTTGGGAGGATAACAACTCCGGTCTGGCGCTTAAAAATAGGGATTATTACCCGCATGGGGGCGGTGAAGTTCGCAGCTACGGCCACGGTCAATGTCTCAGCCCGGCCGGTTGCGGTCACTCCGAATATCAGTAGCAGGATCAAGGCCGCTGCATACTTTAGCTTTTCCATAAAAACCTCCAGGGGTCAGGTGTAGGGGCAGGTTTTAAACCTGCCCTTGCGGCGCCTCTTGGTATCACGGTGGATGATTGGCCGAGGGCAAGATCCGGGGAGACAGGCCTAGCGAAGATTCTGCCTCTCTGTCACCTGGCACCTGACCCCTGAACTACAAGCATCCACCCCCGCCGCCGGCACATTGAATCTTATCGGCGCAGGCGGCGGCTCGGCCCCTCATGGCCTCAATTCTATCCCGGCGGCCGGAAAACACGGCCTCAAGCCCCAACTCAATGAAACCATTCATTATATAGGTGCGAATGCCGTATTTTTCAAGGATATTCTTGGGATTCGTGCCAATGCCGCTTACCACGACCGCCCGGCAATCGTTTAAGGTGCGGGACAGGTACAGCCACCGCCTGGGGCCGCAGCCGGCCTCGGGCGTTTCGCGCTCTTCAACCATCTTAAAACTGCCCCCCTCTTTGGCCCAGATTTGCAATTTTTTGGCCTCGCCAAGATGCTGATTAATCAATACCCCTTCCATACTGGCCACGGCGACATACGGCCTCTCATCCTTGGGTTTCATCGGCATACGGGAGCAGGCCGAGAGACATCCTGCCATCTCGGAGCTTTGATCCTTGCCGAGAAGCCCCACGGCATCGGCCCGGCAGCGGGTACAATGGCGCATTTGCGGCAGATATTTTTCCGCCTGCCGCCGAATGGTGTTTAGCATCTTTTTATCCGGTTCTATAATTTCGCCAAATGGGGTGCCGGCGTTGGGGAACATAGCCATACAGTTTAAGAGATCAACCCCCAGGCTCCGCATCTTTTTGGCAATGGCGGTTATATGCTGGTCGTTAATCCCCGGCACCACTACGGTATTAATTTTTACGATTACGCCATGTCTTTTCAGATTGCCAATGGCCTCGATTTGCCTGGCTAAAAGCAGTTCAGCCGCCTGTAGGCCGCGATAGATAATTTTGCCGTCCCTGACCCAACCATAGATATTTTTGCCGACTTCCGGATCAACGGCATTGACGGTAACTGTTACATGGGAAACGCCGATTGCGGCAATTTCGTCCACGTGTTTTGCCAAAGCCAGACCATTACTGGAGAGACATAAGATCATTTCGGGGAACCTGGCCCGGATAAGGCGCATGGTTTCCAGGGTTTCAGCGGCATTGGCAAAGGGGTCGCCCGGCCCGGCAATACCTGCCACCGTAATCCGGGGTTCCTTCTCCACCACCTTTTCCACATAGACCAGGGCCTGGCCGGGGGATAATAAATTACTGGTAACCCCTGGGCGCGATTCGTTAACGCAGTCATATTTACGGTTACAATAATTACATTTTATATTGCAGTTAGGGGCAACCGGCAGATGAACCCGGCCAAACTGCCCCTTTACCTTGGCGTTGAAACATGGATGTTTACTGTAATCCCGCTGATCTGCTTTGTTCATAATATATATACCCCTATTAGGTTGAATTAATATCAAACTATCTCTGATTCCTGTCCTCTGATCCCTGATTCCCGGCAATCCGTAGGGGCGGGTTTTAAACCCGCCCTAAGCACCGGGCACTTCATCATGGGCAGGTTTAAAACCTGCCCCTACACCTGACTACATATAACTGTAACCCACCGGTGAACTGCTTTGCTTCTTGTCCAGTATGGCATTGGCAATAAGATCAAAGAGGTTCTGGGCGCCGCGATAGCCTATATGCATCAGGCGTTGGCCGCCAAGACGATCATGGATGGGAAACCCCACTCTTATGAGGGGGATATTCAGTCGGCGGGCCAGTTGATAGCCCTTGCTGTGGCCGATAATAAAGTCGGGCTTCAGGGTCTCCGCCTCTTCGCTAATCTCGTAGAAATCCGTGTCCTCCCGCACCTTGGGTGTCTCCAAAGTTAAATCGCGGCAGGCATCACGCACCGCCTCCGTCATGCGGCCCGAAACCCCGCCAGAGGCGCAGAGTACCGGCTGTACGCCAATCTCGGCCAGGAATGAGGTTATGCCTATGACCAGATCTTCTTCCCCATAGACAATGGCCCTTTTGCCAAAGACATATTTATGGCCGTCAGT
>JAADIV010000101.1 GCA_013151175.1 Deltaproteobacteria bacterium
CCGGCTTGCCGCCTTTTCCTGGACCAACTGGTCATGGCGGCCAAAGCAGAAATTACATCCATCTTAAGCAGGCCTGGCTATTTTTTAAGCTGATCTATCTTGGCAAGCACCCAGTCCTTGAGAGGGCCGGGCTGCGTCTCCGGCAACTCAGCATATCCCTTGTAATAGGTTACAGCCTGCGCCGGATCGCCGTGTTTTTCATAAATTCTCGCCAAACCCAAATCACCCATACCGGCAAAACCACTAATCTGGCTGAGCTTCAGGTAGGCATCCTTGGCCTTATCGATATTACCAAGGTTCTCGTAGGACTGGGCCAGGCTGTATTGTACCAGAGGATAAGCCGTATTTTTTGCCGCCATTTTATCAATAACTGCCGAAAATATTACGGCGGCCTTGGCAAAATTTCCATTTTTGAAGGCCAGGTGTCCCAATTCGATATTGGCCCATAAACCGCTGCCGGTACCGGCATACTTATCCCTAAGCTGTTTCAGCAGCTTAACCTCCTGGGTGCCATTTTCGGTCTGAAGGGCGGAATATAGCAGAGTGGAAGATTTGGCCGTCCGCACCGAGGTATATTTTTTGTAACCCTGAATGGCGACAACCGTTATCACAAAGACAATCAGGGCCAGCTTAATGATTCTCTCATTTTTGCGGATAAACTCAATAACCGCCGGCGGCAGACTCAACTCTTCCAGAATCGCCTTTTTATCCTTTTCCACAACATCGGCGTGCTTTTTGGTAAACACATTTTGCTCTGCCATAAAATTCTCTCCAGTTCTCGTTATTTGGTGACTTTAGCCAATTTAATACTTGTATGTTTGCCCATGGCATCTTAAAATACTGGCTTCCGAACCCCGCACGATACCCCTTATCGGCCTATTCGCTCAACAAAAAAATGTAATTATGCCCATAAATCTTAAAAGTCCTGTCCAGACAGTGAGTGAAATAACCCGCTCCATTAAGGGAATTTTAGAACACGGTTTCCCGTTTATCGCGGTAAGCGGCGAGGTATCAAACTTACGCAAACCCTATTCAGGGCATCTTTACTTTACCCTGAAGGACAGTCAAGCGCAACTTAAGGCCGTCTTATTCAAGACTCAGGCGCGCTATCTTGCCAGGCCGGTCAAAGATGGCGACCAAATTATTTGCCGGGGCCGCGTCTCAGTATATGAGGCCAGGGGCGATTACCAGATAATTGTTGATTCAGTAGATTTTACCGGTGCGGGTGCCTTGCAGATGGCCTTTGAGCGGCTTAAACAAAAGCTCTCCGCCCAGGGTATTTTCGCCGAATCACATAAAAAGGCCCTACCCTTTCTGCCTGCGGGAATCGCCGTTATCACCTCTCCCCAGGGGGCGGCAGTCCATGATTTTCTGAAAATCGCCGCCGAACGCTTTCCGGCTGTGCCCATCGAAATATATCCGGCACCAATGCAGGGGGAGCAGGCGGCCGGCGCAATTATCTCTGCCCTGCAATTAATTCACCGGCATAAGAGATGTGATATCATTGTAATCTGCCGGGGCGGCGGCTCCCTTGAAGACCTGCAGCCCTTCAATGATGAAGAACTGGCCCGGGCGGTTTATGATGCCAATATCCCGGTCGTTTCAGCAATTGGCCACGAGATAGACTTCACTATCCTGGATTTTACCGCCGATTACCGGGCTCCAACCCCGACAGCCGCCGCCGAAGCAGTTCTGCCGGATCATCAGCTTTTGCGCCAAGAAATCAGCCGGATAAAACGCGGTATGCTGCAATTAGTGACTCATAAAATCAACGAGTTACGGAATAGACTGACAACGCAAAACCGATTACTTACAGCTCCCACCGGCGCCTTGCAGGGTATCCGGCTCCGCTGCCGGCAGGCCGAACTTAATCTGCGCAACAATATGACCGGCCAACTTATCTCCCGGCGTCTCCAGGCCGATACCTTAATCGGAGAATTATATCGTCACAGTCCCCTGCATCTGCTTAATACGCAACGGCGTAAAATTAGTATTCTCAGAGATAGATTAAACGTGCACATGAGCTTCGCCATGGAGCGTAAAGCCCAGTCTCTACAAAAGGCCGTGGCCCTGTTAGAGGCGGTCAGCCCATTGGCAGTCCTGGCCAGAGGCTACGCCATTGCCAGAGTATTACCGGACAAGACACCGCTGCGCAGCGCCAACCAGGTAAATCCAGGTGATAAGCTTGATCTGCAGGTCAGAAATGGCCGTTTGGAGTGCCTGGTAACAAAAATAACCAAAGAGTTCAGAAACGCTCCGGATAAAAGCAGGCAAACCCGGCAGCATACAGGAGATATAACAACAGAATGAAATCATTGCGGCAGAAAACCGGGCTGATAATTTTGGTTGTTCTGACCATATCCCTATGCGCCTGCGGGGTAATAAGAACTACTTATGACGTAACCAGCGGCACAGTCAAGGCGGCCTATAAAACCACTAAATTTGCGGTTAAAGCCGGGGTCGGCACTCTGAGGCTGACCTACAAAATAGGCAAATTCACCTTCCATGTGATTGACGCCCCTTTAAACTGGCCCATGACCACCAGAATTGACTCGGTGGCGGGCCTGTCTCCCAGGGAGGCCATCCGCGAGGGCAAGGTAAAGGACTCTCCCTATGTCGTCCGGGGGCGCCGCTATCGGCCTATGAGTGTCGCCCAAGCAGCCAACTACCGTGAAGAGGGGATAGCCTCCTGGTACGGCGAAGAAACCAGAAGACAGAAAGGCGGCGCCATGACTGCCGATGGTGAGGTATTTAACCCGGCCCTGCCCACCGCCGCCCACAAGTATCTTCCTCTGCCGACCCATGTCAGGGTTACAAATCTGGAAAATGGCCGTTCGATAATCGTGCGGGTCAACGACCGCGGCCCCTTCGTCCGGGGACGGATTATTGATCTAAGCGCCGGGGCCGCCCGGCAGCTTGGTTATCTCCGCCAAGGTACCACCAGAGTACTGGTTGAGACGGTTAAGGTCATATAGAACGGCACAACCCACCTAGCAGACTTACCATCCATAAGGTTATCGGCTTATTTCTTTTTGGTCATCTGTTGTAAGATACCTTTGATCTTATCTAATTCCCGGCCATATTTTGTCCAATCGGCCTGTTTCAGATAATCCACCGCCTTGTTGTAATAGCCCAGAGCCTTCTCGGCCATATCGGACAACGGCCCTGTTGGTGATCCCGTGATGGCTTTTTGGGTTTGGGCGGCGGGAACAGACTCCACTGAAAATACGGCCCGCAGGGCATCATCAAGATTATCGCGCATCTGTAATTTATCTCCAAGCGCGACAATGACCCGCTTTAATTCCGGCATCCTGCTTTGTTCCGACTGGAGGTAAACCGGCTCCACATACAGGAATGAATGATTAATTGGAATAACTAGCAGATTGCCGCGAATAACACTGGAACCCATCTGCCCCCAAAGGGTCAATTTGGAAGATATTTCGGGCTTTTGGTTTATACGGGCATCAATCTGCAGAGGCCCGTAAATCAACTTTTCTTTGGAAAGACGGTATTCCACTAATTGGCCATAATTTTTGCCGTCACAGCGGGCGCAGAGCCAGGCCACCATATTGTTCTTCTTTGACGGGGTAAAGGGCAGCATCAAAATGAATTCTTCTGATTTGGTATCCGGCAGCCGCATAATAATGTAATAGGGCAACATAGTCTGCTGGCTCTTATTGTAAACCTCCGTTGGTAAACTCCATAAATCCTCTTGATTATAGAAAACCTGGGGGCTTGTCATATGGAAGGTGTTGTACATTTCGCACTGGATACGGAAGAGATCCATGGGGTAACGTATATGCTTCCTCAGGTAGGCGGGCATTGCGCTTATGGGTTTAAAAAGAGTGGGGAATATTTTCTCATAGGTCTGGATTATCGGGTCTGACGGATCGATCACATAATAGGAAACGTCTCCGTTATAGGCGTCAATGACCACCTTTACTGAATTGCGGATGTAATTGAGCCCCCGGCCACCCTGACTTTGCGTAAGAGGCTGGGAGTAAGGGAACATATTTGAGGTGGTATAGGCGTCATGAATCCAATACAGCCGGCCGTTTTTACCCACTACGAGATAAGGATCGGAATCGTACTGGAGAAAGGGGGCTATGGTTCGGTCCCGATCCGTAATAAGGCGATGATACATGATCCGGCTCTTGTTTGTTATATAGTGAGTCAGCAGGATATTTGTATCTGAAAAGTTAGCGGCGTAAACCAACTGGCGGAAAAGACTGGTAAGCTGGACGCCGCCCCGGCCCTGGTAAGCGGTATAGACATTTTTATTACCCTTGGGGTAGTCGAACTCCTTGGTTTTGGTGTTGACAATGGCATATTGGTTAGTTTGCTCGCCATAATATATTTCAGGGCGTTTAACCGACAAGACCTTGGAGCTGGGGGGGATGTTCTGGACAATCAGATCCGGCATGCCGTCTTTGGTGATCTTGTTTACCGGGCTCATGACCAGACCGTAACCATGGGTGTATTTTAGATGGATGTTGATCCAGGTGCGGGCGCGGGCCGGGAGGCGTGAAGGGGGTAATTCGCGGGCCGCGAGGGCTACCTCTGTGTATTTTTTCTTGAAATGATAACGGTCAATATCCACGTTCTTGAAATTATAATAAAGCCGGATTTCCTGTAATTGTCTGTAAGTCTCGATTAGCGGTCTGGTATCCCATAGTCTGACATTATGAATGGTGGCCTGGTTATCTTTTATGTTCTGGTAGGTTGTATTCTGGCGCACCGGGAAAGATTTTTCTTTGATTTTGTCCAGGCCAAAGGCCAGACGGGTGAATTTTATATTGTGGCGAATATAAGGGGTTTCCTTGGTCAGTTCCGTTGGTTTAACCACGTATTGCTCAATTATGGTGGGGTAGAGCCAGGCAAACCCTATGAGGACAACAAAATAAACCGCGATGGAATAGAGAAGTAACTTCCATTTTTTGAGGAAGGGCATCAGGAAAAAAGCAACTGCCACTAGCAGAGCCGTGATCAATACCGCCCAGTAAGCGGGAATCCGGGCGTGGACATCGGCGTAGGAGGCTCCGTATGCCACACCTGAGCCTGAATACATCAAGCCATAGAGTTTCAGCCTGAAAACCAGGGCGACTCCGAGAAAAAACAGGCCACCGAGAACCGCGAAATGAGAGCGTACTTTTTGCTTAATATAAAAGCGGTTTCCCTGGACACCAACGGCCTGATCCATAAAATAGGAGGCCGCAACCGCTAATAAAACAATGGCTACAGATAATAAATACCATTGTTGGATAAAATCATAGAGCGGCAGTTGAAAGATATAGAATCCCACATCCTTCGCGAAAATCGGGTCGGTTACCCCAAATTTACTGGCATGCAGAAATTGCAAGAATACTTCCCACGAGTGGGAGGCGTTGGAACCCATGATGAACGAAAAAAACAGGATAATTGCCGCCCATGAATATTTAGCGTATTTATCACTGAAAAGGATATCGAAAAACGTCATAGGCTGCTCTGGCGAGAGCGCCTTCAAGGAGCGGGTGTGGTTTCCCTTTTTTTTTGCAATGGCAATGTTCACCCAGGCAAAAATTCCAAAAAGAATGAAAAAAATGAAAAAAGACAAGAATTTCGTCTTCAGCATCGTTACGAATACCGCATCGTAGCCGATATTCTTAAACCACAGCCAGTCGCCGTAATACCCCGCGAAAGGGGAGAAAATCATCAGCGATACTATAACCAGACCGGTAAACGCGATAAGTACTGATTTCAAACTCATGATAGACCCCTTTCTTGATTGCAATTTGTTGTACCAGTGGGAGCAAAGCTCATTGATATAACAAAAAAATATTAATAGAAGAAATAGAG
>JAADIV010000016.1 GCA_013151175.1 Deltaproteobacteria bacterium
GCAACCGCCGCCACCTTGATATTAGTACCGACCTTTACCAAAAAGGGGGTGGTCAGAAACTAGTGGAATAGATGTTTCTGATTATATCCGCAATATTTTCATGACGATAATGCCGGTTTCGTAGAGGGCGTACAGGGGCAGCCCCATCAGCATCATATTGAAGATGTCTGGAGTCGGGGTGAGGACAGCGGCGATAATGCTGATTATCAGCACCGCATAACGGCGGTTTTTCTCAAAGACTTGCCGTGGGACTATATGGGCTTTACCGCTGAAAACCATGCCGATGGGCAGTTCAAAAATCAGGCCGAATCCCAGGATGAATATACCAACGAAATTTACGAAATGGCCGGCTGATATGATGGGTTGTATCTGTTTGGATTCATATCCCAGTAAAAATTTTATGCCGTAGGGCAAGGTGATGAAATAACAGAATGCGGCGCCACTATAGAAAAGGAGGCAGGTAAAACATATAAACCACAGCCGGCTCCATCTGCTTAATTTAAATGGTTTGGTCATAGCCTGCCAGAATAGCAAACTGGTCATTGGTACAAGGGTGAATATGGCCAGACCGAAAGAAAGTTTCAGATGGGCCAGGAACGGCTCCGCAACGGTAAAAAAAACAAGTTTCTGATGGAGATGCTCCTGCAGCAAATTAAAAAGGCGTGGAGAAACCGTATAAAACAGCAGGGTTGCGATGACGATGGACGCCAACAGGATCAAAACGGATTTGCGAATTTCCTGGATAAAAATGATGGCCCTGCCGTATGGCTTGGCAGGGGCATCACTTATGAGATTTGATTCGGGCAATCGTTATTCTCTACTGCATACAAGGTTATCGTTACTTTTAGGCATAACGCTGAATAGTTTGCGGTTATAAAATACTAGCGGCGTCATCAGACCTGTTTTTCCTTACTCCAGACGTAGAGCAACGGGCTGGCGATGAATACCGAGGAGTAGGTGCCGACGATGATACCGATAATCAGGGCGAAGGCAAAGTCATGGAGTACCACCCCGCCCAGGAAGAAGATGGCAACGAGTGAGAGTACCGTAGTCATGGAGGTGACCAATGTTCGGGCCAACATCTCATTGGTGCTGCGGTTTATAAGGGCAATAAAATTTTTCTCATGGCCCTGGCGTTTAAGATTTTCGCGGATACGGTCAAACACCACCACTGAATCGTTGATGGAATATCCGGCCAGGGTAAGTAAGGCCGTGACAAGGAGCAAGGTTATTTCCACATTCATAATATAGCATATGCCAAGCACCACCAGGACATCATGGAAGATGGCGATAACCCCGGCCAGACCAAAACGGATATCAAAACGCAAAGCCAGGTAAAAGATAATGCCGAATAATGAAATAAAAATTGCCAGTATCGCCTTATTGCGGAGATCGCTGCTGATGGACGAACCAATTTCGGTCTCACTGATTATTTTAAATTGATCTTTGGATAATTCGGCGTTTAAGGCGATGGTAACTCCTTTGTCCAAATTCTCCACGGTTTTGGTGGATTTTTTTAACTTGATAATCAACTGGTTGCTGCCTTCCACTTTCTGGAGCTGCACGCCGCCCAGTCCATGTTTGGTTAAGGCCGCGCGGGCCTCTTTCAGGGTAAAAGGTTTAGCGGCCTGGTATTCCAACATGGAGCCGCCGGCGAAATCAACCCCGAGATTGGCTTGACCGCGCAATATCTGGACAAACGCCACCACCCCCAGGAGGGCCAGAATAGTGGACACGGTGAAGGTGATCTTACGTATCTTCATATAGTCAAAATTCGGTTTATCCAGGAACTTCATGAAGGTAAGTTTTTTTAAGGCCCGTTTCCCGTACAGATAATCGTAGACAATCTTGGTGCCGAAAAGGGTGGTAAAAAGGTTGAAGGTAACACCAAAGGACAGGGTAACCGCAAAGCCTTTAATGGGGCCGGTGCCGAATAAAAAGAGAGCCAGGGCCGTAATCAGGGTGGTAACCTGAGAATCGACAATGGTCCAGAAGGCCTTACTATAGCCGCCCTCAACTCCGGCACGTACGGATTTGCCCAGGGCGAATTCCTCCCGCATTCGTTCAAAGATCAACACATTGGAGTCCACCGCCATACCGATGGATAGGATAATACCGGCAATACCGGGCAGGGTGAGAGTAGCATTCATAAAGGCCAAGCCCGCGAATACTAGCAGAACATTCAGCATCAGGGCGCAATTGGCAATCAAACCGGAAAATCGGTAATAGACCAACATGAATATAACCACAAGGGCCACGCCCAGCAGGCCGGAGGCAACACCTTTGTGAATAGAGTCCTTGCCCAGGGAGGCGCCTACCGTAAGGTTCTGGACAATCTCAACCGGGGCTGGCAGGGCGCCGATCCGCAGAACAATGGCCAGGTCGCTAGCCTCCTCATAGGTGAAGTTGCCGCTGATTTGAGCCCGGCCGCCAAGAATTTTTTCCCGGATGACCGGCGCTGATTTGACTTTGCCGTCCAGGATAATGGCGAAGCGTTTGTTGACGTTCTTAGAGGTTATCTCGGCGAATTTTTTGCCGCCCCGGCCGGTAAGATCGAGGGTACAATACGGCTCATTAAAGCTGCCTCCTACCCGTACCTGGGCGTCAGCGATCATATCACCACTCATCATAACCTGGCTTTTGACCAATAGCGGGCTTTTTGTCTTAATCCCGGTCTGACTGTCGGTGTTTGTTTCAAAATAGACTTCCGTGTCCGGCGGTAATTGGCGGGCCAGAGCCTGATTAAGCTTGCTGAGGCTTTCACCGCGCTGCCACTGGCCGGACTGGATTGCCTGATTTATGAGACTGTTAAGATTTAAACCGCCATTATTCTCAACCACCATTTTAAATTCCAACTGGGCGGTCTGACCGATCAGTTTCAAGGCTCGTTTGGGATCCTTGATACCCGGCAGCTGTACGACAATCTCATCGGAACCCTGTCGGACAATAACCGGTTCTGATACCCCGAACTGGTCAATCCGGTTACGGATAATTTCCAGAGATTGATTAACAGCATTTTTCTTGATGAACTGCACACGCTTCTTGGTAAGCCTCATGATGATGCGGGGGAATGAGCCGGCTTCGTCTTCAACCTTGATGTTAAGATTGGGGAACTCGTCTTTGACAACGCTCTTAATGGTATTTATGGCACTTTTGTTGGGGACGGTGAAAATGAGCTTGCCTTTATTCGGTGAGGCCGTTTTCACTACGGATATATGTTTTTCCTGCAGGGCCTCTTTTAAATCCTGAGCGGCAAAGTCCAGGGAATTATCAATGGCTTTAGCAAGATTAACTTTTAGAATCAGATGCATACCGCCCTGTAAGTCAAGACCGAGCTTCAGGCCGACAGGAGCCAGATATGTCTTCCACCAGTCGGGGACGCTTTTATTGAATGACGGGACAATACTGGTTATTGAAAATATGGTGATTAAGGCCAAAAAGATAATTTTCCATCGAAGTTTTTTGTTCATATTGGTTTTCCTGATCCGGTTAACCGGATTATTTAAAGATTCTGGATGATTGCCTTAACCGTGGGCGGTAAACTATTTTCAGCACTTAAAGATGTTAAAAAAATTTAATAAAATTTGCGGCGTGATTATACCTGACAGAAAGTATATGTCAAACTTCAAAACAAAAAAATATTTATATAGCGGCGGTTGTTAGATCAATTAGGTTCAGATGCCCCTTGATTGCCGTTATGTAAACGGGAGAGGGTTCTGTCCAGATAGGCGCTGAACTGCGTCACGGTCAATGTTCCCATGGTACAAATTGGGCCGCCGTGGCGCGTCTTGACTATCCTGCCCCTTGAATCAAGAAACATAAGCATACATTCGCCGCTAGTTTTCATGGCATTGGCCAGGGCCTGTTCAGCGGGTGTAAGAGGTTTCCTCAGGTCTACTCTAATTGCCACAAACTGGGTGCTCAGCCGGCTAATTATGTCTGGATCAGTATATATATTCCGGGCAAATGCCGAACATCTTGGGCATTTGGGGCCGTAGTAAAAATCAACCAGACAGGGACGTTTAAGCTTGGCGGCCTCAATCCGGCCATTGGCAAGATCATGCCAGCTTATCTTTTCCCCGAATTGGACGGGACTCACCCTGTGGCATCCCGGCATGGCAATCAGCGCCAGAAGCAGCAAAATAATCGTGGGGCCTTGATTAGCCTTTTTCGGCGCTAGCATGCTTAATCTCCTTATTGGCTGATTTGGTGAGGTTAGCGCAACCGGCACACATATGGCCGCCGGTCTGATGGCAGCTGCCGGTTAGGCCATGCGGGGTTTTGCGTAACCGGCGGCGGCAATAATTGATTAATAGGGCCACTAGCAATATGGAGATGAAGGTTATGGCCCAAATAGTCAGGAAATTGAGCAAATTATATCCCATTGTCTGTTTTCTGTCTCCTGATTCATTAGCCGCCAAAATCGTCATAATGAATATTGCCATGCTCTACGCCCAATGAATCAAGCATCTCCAAAACCGCCGTGGTCATCATTGGCGGCCCGCACATATAATAGTTTACGTCTTCCGGATTTTGGTGATCCCGCAAATAATTATCAAATAGCACCTGATGGATAAATCCGGTTAAGCCCTGCCAGTTATCCTCCGGCTGTGGTTCTGAAAGGGCGATATTGAAGGTGAAATTGGGGAATTGTTCTGCTAACGCCTCAAACTCATCGGCATAGAATACCTCTTGCATACTGCGGCCGCCATACCAGAAGGAGACCTGTCTGGTTGTTCGGCGGCCCTTGAAAAGCTCAAAAATATGGCTGCGCAGGGGGGCCATACCGGCGCCGCCGCCAATATAAATCATCTCCGAGTCGCTCTCTTCAATAAAAAATTCTCCAAAAGGCCCGGCAATAGTCACCTCATCGCCCGGTTTCAGGTTAAATATATATGAGGATGCCTGGCCGGGCGGGATATTGCCGGGGCCTCTAAGCGGCGGACTGGCAATGCGGACATTTAGTTTGATGATGCCTTTCTCACCGGGGTAGTTTGCCATGGAGTAGGCGCGGGTTACCGGGGCGTGTACATGCGATCTGTATTGGAACATCTTGAATTTTGTCCAATCGGCCAGAAAACGCTCATCGATGTCGAAATCCGAGTAGGACAAAACGTGGGCCGGAACCTCTATTTGGATAAAACCACCGGCCTGGAAGTTTATCTCCTCACCCGTTGGCAGTTCCAGAACCATCTCCTTGATAAATGTTGCCATATTGTGATTGGAAATGACCCGGCAATGCCACTTCCTGGTGTTGAGCATGGCGGCGGGTACCTTAATTCCCATATCCCGTTTGACCTGTACCTGACAGGCCAGGCGCATACCGTCCCTGGCCTCGCGCAGATTAATATGGGCACGCTCCGTGGGCAGAATACTACCGCCGCCGCTTGTAACCGTCACCCGGCACTGCCCGCAACTCCCGCCGCCGCCGCAGGCTGAAGAGAGAATAATTCCCTGATCCGACAGGGTAGTAAGCAGCTTACCACCGGGGGCAGCGATGATTTCCTTGCTGCCGTTAATTAAAAGTTTGACACTGCCGCCAGGCAGTAAAGTCTTCTTGGTCAGCAGAATTAAGGCTACCAGTACAAACTGTACTGCCACAAAGCAGATAACGGCGGCATAAATTTCGTTCATTATCATATATCCTTAAAAAAACAAGGGACAGATTTTTTGCCAAAGTTCCGAGGACAGCCCTGTTTGAGCGCTACCCCGAAATGTAAGCGTTCAGGGATGCCTAGTTGTGCTTGATCAAGCACAACTGGCGGCAATGTAGCGCCTTGGTATAGCCATTAGTCATTTTTGATATACCTACGC
>JAADIV010000043.1 GCA_013151175.1 Deltaproteobacteria bacterium
AATATCGCACTGCCGATTAATGGCCCCAGGGTTTGGCCGATGCTGTTAGCGCCTGCTAGCATACCAAGCCCTTTGCCGAGTCTGTCTTTGGCACGGCGGGCAATTAGAACTGCGATGCTCGGCGTAATAATGGCCATGCCGGAGGCCAGAATCGCAACGGAGAGCAGAATAGTCCCCATTGTTCCCGTCACCATGAGCATGAGCAGCCCCGTACCCATGAAAACAAAGCCAAAGGGCAGCACCCTGCCTACTCCCAGTCTCTCAATAAAACCGGCCACCACCGTTCCCTGGGCAGCGGCCATAACAAAACCGCAGGTCATAAAAACAAACCCCAGTTGAGCTGCAGTGAAGACCATGGTTTTCTGGGCGTGTAATACAAAGGTGCCCTCAAAGAGCGACAGGCCGAATTGACTGAGCAGCGATAGAAATAAAAAGGGGGCGATGGTACTAATTATGGATGTTGTATGTCCTGCGCCAAGCAGCACCGCCGATTTCCCCCCGGGGGGAGTCCGAGGGTCAGACACCGATTCCGGCAGGCGAATCGCCGCGATTATCAGGGCGATGGCTGCCAACAGGGAGGCGATGAAAAATGGGCCGGAAAACTTGTTAATATCCAAAAAGCCCCGGTGTATCGGGTGCTCGGCCAGTAAAGAGGTGAAGACGGAACCCAAAATGGGGCCGGAGACAACCCCTAGGCCTACCGCTGTACCGTGCCAGGCCAACCCCTGGGCCTGATGCTTTGCCGGAATTACATCGACAATGTAGGCGGCGGCAATGGGCAGCACTGCTGCCGCGAAGATTCCGTTAAGCATACGGGCGGCATAGAGGGTAGCGATATTTTGGCTAGCTCCGGCCAACCCCATGGAAACCACATATCCGGTAAGTCCCATGATGAGCAGGGGTTTGCGGCGTCCTGTCCTGTCGGACAACATTCCCCATAGAGGCGCAAAGAGCAACTGCATAAAGGCGAATATGGCGGTAACCGCGCCCACATGCAAGGATAATTGATTAGAGCCGATTCCCTGCGACTGAGCTAGCTCTCTCATGAAAAAGGGGAGTATGGGCAGGGATATACCGTAGCCGATCATCACGATATAGAGGCAGACATATAAAATAATCAGGCGCCTCGGCATCAAAATACCCCGCAGATCTGATTGGCGGCATATACCCCGGTGATATAGGCATCCTCCAGACCGCAAATGTTGTAATCTGAGGCTAAATAGACCCCTTTTTCCAATTTTTGTTCAAACCACTCGCCTCCGGACAACACCACCGCCGTGGGCCAGTAAATCCGGCTTATCATATGGTAGCTAGTGTAATATTTACCCAAATCAGGCTCCTTGGTCTTGCTGAAAAGAATATCTGTACCCGTGACCTGCTGCCAGAGGATGGTAATTTCATGCTCCTCCGGTTGGAAAAAGACCACCTCTTTGCCCCGGCAGCACTTATTCCTCTCCCCCCGCACCTCCAGGACGTAAATGGGGACGCTATGCTCCGGTTTTGGCACATCATAGAAGGTCTTGGCGCTGTAATAGGGCAGGGCCAGGACAACATTATCGGCCCGGAATACATCCCTTTCCGTCCTGACCTCAAAGGTATCACCTTCACGGCGCATGGCTTTTACCCGGCAACGGGCAATTCTGTTCTCCCAACCCTTGGGCAGCATATGGCAACAATGACTGTGATTGGCTACATATGTTTTGCAGATCAGGGCCATGAGATTGTCGAGATAGGCGAAGGTGTTGCACCTGTCGTATTCGATGAATCCGGTGCTGTTAAATAACGGCGAAAAATAGGTGCGGTTCAGGTATTCCAGACCGTTTTCCCGGACAAACTCAACCGCCGGTTTCCGGGTATAGCCCTTTAATACCAGGTCTTCCTCCAAAGCCTCTTTTTGAGAAATATAGAGGGCTTTGTGGCGCAATACCCGCAACCTTTTGCGGAAATCAGCGGCAATCCGGTACAGGCGTATCAATTTGCCAACCTCAAGGAGGGTACGGGGGCGATAGAAGGAAATGGGTCTGTTACTGTCGTGGAAATAACAATTATGGGTCCATATCCGCTTGCCGCCGCCCATATACGGCATAATGTTTTCGTAGTCTTCGGTGATATAGCTAGCGCCGTAATTCACCTGATGTGATCTTGAGGTGAGCATACGGCCACCGATCTCCTCGGTGAGCATGATGAAATCCTGCCCCCGCTCGTGCAGGGTGCGGCCGCAGGCAAGTCCAGACACCCCGCCGCCGATAATGATTGTCCGCGTCTCACGAATTTTGTTGATCTCTGTGGTCTTCAATGCATGGACTCTTTTTTGGAGAGACTGATGGGCGGCCTGAATTGCAGAAAGGTCGGTAGCAGGTTATTGATTATATTCAGAAATATATTTTTTACCAGAACTATGTCGAGGGTTTTCAGCATGAGGCCTGGGGTTAATTCACCCATAATCAGACGGAAGATTTCCTGGCCGTCCAGTTTGCTGAAATTATGAATCCAACGGTCGATGTCGGTATTGTTGGCCCAACGCAGGTAGATGAATTTGACCCATTGATGCATCCGGTAATATTTGCCGTATTTGGCATGGAATAATTTCAGGAACAGGGATAGTGATGCTTTTTTATAATCGGCAGCCAGGGTGATGGCCTGATGGGCAAATTTGGCGCTGTCTAGGGCCTGGCGGAATCCCTCCAGTGTTACCGGGGTGCCGCAGCCCCCGGCATCGCCGATAGCGATGAAATTATCCCCCACCTGGTGTTTTACACTGCCGGTGGGGCCGAAACGGCCATACGAACAAGTGACGTGAGCGTCTTGCAGCCAGGCGTTATGCGGGCTAGTTTGCCGCATGGCCTTAAGTGTTCGTTCCCGTAAATTTTTGATACTGGATTTGGACTCCGGATAGAAATCGGCCCAACCGTACTGACCCTTGCCATTGGGGAAGATATAGAGCCAACCGCCGCTGTTTGCCACCTCGGTATTCAGGATGAAAGAGGCCTCCCGTTCAATGGGGAACCGGCAGTTCGTAAGCTCCACCCCAAAGGATAATCCCGTTTTGGTGATGGTTCGCAGCCCAAGCAGTTTGGCAACAATCTGAGCGTAGCCGGAACAATCCACCACCATCCTGGCGAAATATGATCTTTGCCGCTCCCGCAGGACAATCCCCCCCGCAGTTCTTTGGGCGGCTATGAGACGGCAATCGGTGCGGATGGTGATATTCTTCAGCTTGAGGCTATGCGCCCATTTCTGATAATTAACGAGACACATCTTGTTCTTTTCTGTGGCTGAGGCCTTGCTAGTGGCACCGTAAAAGGTGAAAGTGTCAAAATAATGGTCTATATAATCGGTGAGGTGATGTTCCCTGGCGGCAACGGTGAAGGTGCCGAAGGTTTCGGGGCGGATGTGGACGGTGGTTTTACGCTCAAGGAGCAGAGCCTTGATGCCGGAGTTGTTTAGCAATTTGGCTAGCATCAGACCGGATACCCCGGCTCCAACGATGATTATTTCGTGTTTCTCGTCATAGTCATGGTTCGATTCGCTCATCATGGGCTTTTATGTGTCTCCTGCGGATATTGGAAAGATGCAGAAGGTAACCATGAAGACCGGGAATAATCAACCAAAAACCAACGAAAAGTGGTGAAATATTACTATAATAAAAAATACTTGACTTATGTCACATTGTGGCAATAATAAAGTTGTGTCAAGGTTGATTAGATTAAATCAATTTAAAAAGGGAGGTTCGCTATGAAAAGATTTATGGTTCCGACAACGGCTCATTGTGGCGAGGGGCACACGCTCTCGTCCTGGGTATGACGCAAAACTACCCGTAATTTTATCCCTAGTAAACCACAGGCAGCCGCCTGTATAAATAATTTTTCTGGAGGTGGCGGCTGAGTTCGTCCTGGATGGGTAGCCACAGCCGAACGAACTCCGGGAGAGTTATTTCTTCTACGAAATTTTATTATAAATCCAACCAAATAATGCAAAAAAGACAAAACTGATTACGCCGGCTTCCAACATCCCTGCCAATATTCCAAGTGGCGTCAGAGAAAAGAACATATGCCATTGGCGCATCATTTCAACGGCCCCAAGGTAAATTCCCATATTGCCGAATATACCGAGGATCAGCATACTCAGGGCGGCAACTAGCGATGCGGTAATTCCTAAAGCAGATACATTAAATTTATTTGTCATGACAATACCTCCAAATGTTTTAATTGCTCTTAACTTCAGGATAAACACTTGACTATGGTCTAGGGTCAAGGGGCTGCTGGCTTTTTCAGAAGCCTCTTTCTCTCAATCAAAGAAAATAAGCTTAAGCTCTAGTTGGTTATCTGCAACGGAATTTGCTCTGCCGCCAGTCCAACAGGATATCCCTTGCCCTGTATCTCCAGGGGTGTGAAAAATATCTCAAAAAGTTACGGGCAGATTTCCCGAACCTCATAATTGTTGTTTTTGTCTTAAAGAAGGAGGGCGGGCTCAAAACTTCATGCCCGGTTATTTCTCTTTTTTGGTAACAACCATGCCTGATCCCCTAGCACAATGAAACATGAAAGTCTTGGCAAGGCAATACCCTTTAATGGTGACTTTCATATAAACTGTTTACAATATTGTCTACCCGACTACTACATTAATATCATGACGTTTATATCTTCAGACCCTCAATTGTCAAAAAAACAGCTGATATACCGGGCTAGTTTTGTTTTTGTTCTGATTATTTCTATAACCGCCCTGCATTATCTCACCCTACGGGAGGAGACCATCCGGCACCTTGTTTACCGAGAGCTTTATTTTCTGCCCATTATCCTGCTTGGTCTCTGGTTTGGACTCGGCGGCGGCCTCATCGCCTCACTGCTGACAACCGTTCTCTATATACCTTCCATCCCATCCTGGTCCTCGTCAGCGTTGGTGGGGCATAATTTAGGATATTTTCTGGAAATTATCCTGTTCAATGTTGTTGGGCCGTTGGTTGGTTGGTTGCGTAACCGGGAATTTCAAATGTCGCGGGAGAAATGTAAGGCCGAACACCTTGCCACCATGGGCCAGGCAGTTTCCTGTATAGCCCACGATATGAAAACTCCCCTTACCGCCATTGGCGGTTTCATTTACCAGGCCCGTAAAAAGCTGTCTTCTTCTCCGGCCAAGGCCGATGAACGCCTTGCCCATGCCCAGGAGCAGATAAAGCGTATGGAGCATATGGTTCTGAGTATGCTTGCCTTTGCCAGACCTTTGAATCTTGAATGTAAACCGGAATCTCTGGTGGATCTTGTTAAGGATACTATTACTACCGTATCAGAAAAGGCCAGTCGTCATAAAATCCGTTTACAGGTCGAGATCCAGGAAGACGCGCAGACTATGTTATACTGCGACCGTCACCGTCTCCAACAGGGGTTGATGAATTTACTGGTCAATGCCATTGAGGCAAGCCCGCCCCATGGCGTGGTAACTGTTCGCGGCCTGACAAAGAAAAAAGAGATATGGATTGAGGTTATTGACCAGGGAAACGGCATTCCCGCAGAAGAACGGCAAAAAATACTTCAACCATTCATGACCACCAAAAGAGGCGGTACTGGCCTGGGATTACCTATTGTCAACAAGGTTATCACCGCTCACGCCGGCCGCCTTGAAATTAATGGCAGCCCGCCGGCAGGCGCGGTCTTCCGCCTTCGACTGCCGGGCGGGATGTAAGTATTCACCGGATCCGAATCTGTGTTTTGGTTCAGCGTGAATTGGAATTTTTCTATGTCTGAGTTAACATACTCAGCCAAAGGAGAATTTAATGAAAAAGAAACGCAACAATT
>JAADIV010000147.1 GCA_013151175.1 Deltaproteobacteria bacterium
AACCTGGTTTTGACCAAGAAGGAGCTGGCAAAACTTATTGATTATACCTATCGTCATGCCGGCACCAAGGAAACGGTAATTCTGGCCGATCGGCTCAAGGATATAGGCTATGAAACGGCTACTACGCACGCCATATCCATCTGTATTGCCGATATGATGATTACGGACGAGAAAGATGCCCTTATCCATAAAGCCGAGAAAGAGGTGATGGATGTAGAGGAACAATACGCCGGCGGCTTGATTACCGATGGTGAAAAATACAATAAGGTAGTTGATATCTGGTCGAGAACCACGGATGAGGTGGCGGATACCATGATGAAAAATTTAAGTGTGGACCGGGTGCGGGATGCCGATGGCAACGAGGTCGAGACACCCAGTTTTAACCCTATTTTCGTTATGGCCGATTCCGGCGCCCGTGGTTCCAAGGATCAGATCAGGCAGCTTGCTGGTATGCGCGGCCTGATGGCCAAACCGTCTGGAGCGATTATTGAGTCGCCGATTAAGGCTAATTTCCGGGAGGGCCTGAACGTCCTGGAGTATTTTATCTCTACGCATGGCGCCCGGAAAGGTCTTGCCGATACGGCTCTGAAAACCGCGAACTCCGGCTATTTGACCCGCCGGTTGGTTGATGTGGCGCAGGATTCTACCATTGTTGAGGTCGATTGTGGCACCTTGGACGGTATCGTTGCGGAGCCGCTTTTGGAAGGCGGGGAAATCATTCAGGGGGTGGGTGAACGTATCCTCGGCCGTGTAGCTTTGAATGATGTCTATGATCCGGTGAACGGTGATCTGTTGGCCGAGGCCAATGAACAGATTGATGAGACCAAGGTTGAGCGGATTGAAAATGCCGGTGTTGATCGGGTCGCCATTCGTTCGGTGCTGACCTGTCAGGCAAAGCGGGGTGTTTGTGCCCGCTGCTATGGTCGTGATCTGGGCCGTGGTCATATGGTGAACCAGGGTGAGGCGATTGGTATTATCGCGGCCCAGTCCATTGGTGAACCAGGGACGCAGCTTACCATGCGGACATTCCATATTGGTGGTACGGCAAGTCGAAGTGCTGAGGTTGCTGAGGTTAGAACAAAACATGGCGGTTTTCTGAAATTTCAGGATATACATACCGTGGATGGTGCCGATGGCTGCATTGTCGTTATGAATCGTAATAGCGAAATTAGCATTATTAACGAGCAGGGGCGTGAAATGGAGCGCTACCCGCTGAACTATGGCGCGCAGCTGCACTTTAAGGACGGTGACAGGATCGAGGCTGATACGATGGTTGCTAATTGGGATCCTTATACAATTCCAATCGTCTGCGAGGTTGGGGGGGTAGCCAAGTTTGGTGATATTGTTGAGGGGACTACCATGCAGGAGCGTGTGGATCCCATTACCGGTAGATCCAGGTTCGTTATTATTCAGGCCAACCAGGGTGATTTAAATCCCCGAATTTCCTTGAAGGATGAGAATGGCCGGGGCGTAAAATTGCCGCAAACCGGTATCATGGCCCGTTATTCCCTGCCGGTGGGGACAATTATTAACGTGGAAGAGGGTGAAAAATTGGTACCTGGCGCTATCCTGGGGAAAATCCCCCGGGAGACTACCAAGACCAAGGATATTACCGGTGGTTTGCCGCGTGTTGCCGAGTTGTTTGAGGTCAGGAAGGCCAAACAACATGCCGTTATCACGGAAATTGACGGCCAAATAAGTTATGGCAAGGATACCAAGGGCAAGAAAAGGGTTGTGGTAACTCCGGCCATTGGTGAGCCAAAGGAATATGTCATTCCCAAGGGTAAACATATTAGTGTCCACGAGGGTGATTATGTCAAGGCCGGCGAGCCTCTCATGGACGGTTCTCCTGATCCGAACGATATTCTCCGGGTTAAGGGAGTTAAGGAACTAGCCAAATTTCTGGTTAATGAGGTTCAGGAGGTCTACAGGCTCCAGGGCGTAAAAATTAACGATAAACATATTGAGGTGATTGTCCGGCAGATGCTGCGCCGGGTCTCCATTACCGGGGTCGGTGACTCTATCTTTATGATCGGCGAGCATGTTGAGTGGTGGCGCTTCCGTGACGAAAATGAGAAGATTATCGGAGAGGGCGGCAAACCGGCTCAGGCAGAGCCGTTGCTGCTGGGTGTCACCAAGGCCTCTTTGAGTACGGATAGTTTTATTTCGGCGGCCTCCTTCCAGGAAACCACCAAGGTTCTTACCAATGCCGCTATGGCTGGCCGGGTGGATCATTTGGTCGGCTTAAAGGAAAATGTCATTATGGGGCGCCTGGTACCTGCGGGAACCGGGCTGCCGGTGTATAAAAAGTATTAGCAGCATTTGGCCCCCGATGAGAATATAGGTCTTGACAATATATCTTGTGTCGAGTAAAAAACTCTTTTCTTTGTCGGTGGTCTGCGTAAAATGTTTTGCATGGTGGATGTGCCGCTTTTTTAATAGTTAACGGAAACAGTTTTATAAAAAGGAGTATGATAAATGCCAACCATCAACCAATTGGTAAGGCAAGGTCGTAAGAAGATGATAAGCCGGACTAATACCCCGGCTTTGAAGGGCGCGCCGCAGAAGAGGGGTGTCTGTGTCAGAGTTTATACTACGACCCCCAAAAAGCCAAACTCGGCCCTGCGTAAAGTTGCCAGGGTCAGGCTGACTAATGGGATGGAGGTTACATCTTATATCCCCGGTGTTGGTCAC
Source organism: Deltaproteobacteria bacterium (assembly GCA_013151175.1). Lineage (GTDB taxonomy): Bacteria > Desulfobacterota > Desulfobulbia > Desulfobulbales > VMSU01 > JAADIV01. The sequence continues at coordinate 2,695 of JAADIV010000147.1, forward strand.
AATCTGCAGGAGCATTCGGTTGTTCTTATTCGCGGGGGCAGGGTTAAGGATTTACCTGGTGTCAGATATCATATAGTTCGCGGTACTCTGGATACGTTAGGTGTTTCTGATCGTCGGCAGGGACGTTCTAAATATGGCGCTAAACGGCCAAAGTGAACCAGGTAATTTTTTAAGGAGCAGGTAATGCCAAGAAGAAAGTCAGTTGCGAAACGGCCCATTAGTCCCGATGAACGCTTTAAAAGTGTGCTAGTTTCGAAATTTATAAATGCCCTGATGTCAGACGGTAAAAAGAGCGTGGCGCGGCATATTTTTTATGATGCCATGGATATTATTGCCGAGCGTAATAAGGAAGAAGGGGCGCTTGAGGTTTTTGATAAGGCTATGGAGGCGGTGCGTCCGCGGGTTGAAGTGAAGTCACGCCGGGTTGGCGGGGCAACCTATCAGGTGCCGATAGAGGTGCGGCCGGAAAGGCGTAATGCTCTGGCGATGCGTTGGCTGTGCGGCTTTGCCAAAAAGAGGTCGGGTAATTCTATGGCGGTAAAATTGGCGGCTGAGTTGAACGATGCCTTTAACAAGCGCGGCGGCTCGGTTAAAAAACGTGAGGATACTCATAAAATGGCTGAGGCCAATAAGGCCTTTGCTCATTATCGTTGGTAAAGCCGAATCCGTAATTGACAAAACAATTTTCCTGGTGTATTAATTTCCCCTTTTGCCAACAAGGTATGTCGGACTGGTGGTGCGGGTCAGAAAGAAGAGATTAGGCGGATGGCCGTGAAAGCAAAGTCTTTAGCGAAAATTCGCAATATCGGTATTATGGCCCACATTGATGCGGGCAAGACAACCACGACTGAGAGGATTCTTTTCTATACTGGCGAGTCGTACAAGATGGGAGAGGTCCATGACGGTAATGCGGTTATGGACTGGATGGAACAGGAGCAGGAGCGCGGCATTACCATCACCTCAGCCGCTACGACCTGTTACTGGCGTGATCTACAGATAAATATAATTGATACGCCGGGGCATGTTGACTTTACCGTTGAGGTAGAGCGTTGCCTGCGGGTGTTGGATGGAGCGGTAGCTGTATTTTGTGCGGTAGGTGGGGTTGAACCTCAGTCTGAAACTGTATGGCGTCAGGCTGATCGTTACCACATTCCGCGTATCGCTTTTGTAAATAAGATGGATCGGGTCGGCGCCAATTTTGAGCGGTGCCTGGAGATGATGGAAGACCGGCTTGGGGCAGTTCCTCTGGCCGTTCAGATGCCGATAGGCAGGGAAGATTCTTACGCGGGCGTTATTGATCTCGTTCGAGGCGTGATGCTCTTTTTCGATGAAGAGTCCCAGGGGGCAAAAGTAATTGTCCGCGAGATATCTGAGGAATACTCTGAAATATTCACGGCCGCACGTATGGCCCTTATCGAGAAGTTGGCCGACTTCGATGATGGGGTCATGGAAAAATATCTTGAAGAACAGCCCATCGGTGCTGATGAACTTGACAAGGCTATAGGTAACGCCACTAAACGTCTTGAACTTGTGCCGGTGCTTTGTGGCAGTGCTTTTAAAAATAAGGGCGTTCAGCCATTGCTTGACGCGATAGTGTCATATTTGCCATCGCCTGTAGAGGTGCCGGCGATTATAGGCATTGACGGTGACGGGCATGAATTAAGGCGTGAGCCTGATCCGCGCGGCAGCTTTTGTGCCTTGGCTTTTAAAATGGTCTCGGACTCATTTGTTGATAATTTGGCCTTTGTCCGCGTTTATTCCGGTACCTTGCGTCAGGGTGATAAAGTATTTAACGCTTCGCGGCGTAAGCAGGAAAAAATTGGCCGGCTTATGCGGATGCACGCCAATAAGCGCGAAGAGATCAAGGAAATTGGCGCTGGAGATATTGCCACCCTGGTTGGTCTGCACTTCACGGTTACTGGTGATACCCTTTGTGCCAAGGGAGATTCGATTGTTCTGGACAGTATTGAGGTGCCGGAACCGGTTATCAGTATTGCCATTGAGCCTAAGGGAAAGGCCGATGAGGAGAGGCTTCTTGACAGCCTTAGTAAAATTGCGGTTGAGGATCCCTCGTTTAAGGTCAGTCGTGATGAGGATACCGGCCAGACCCTTATTTCCGGTATGGGAGAATTGCACCTCGATATCATTGTTGACCGCCTGATTCGTGAATTTAAGGTGGCGGCTAATGTTGGTCAGCCGCAGGTATCTTATAAAGAGACGGTAGCGGCTACGGCCAGGGGGGAGGGCAAGTTCGAGCAGATCGGCACGGGCAAATCACAATATGCCCACGTCTGGCTTGAGATATCCCCGGCTGAACCCGGATCCGGTTGGTGCTTTGAAAATCGCATCGCGGCTGAAGCAATCCCGGCCGAATATGTTCTTGCTATTCAGCGAGGGGTTGAGGCAGGTATGGATTCCGGCGCTTTGCTTGGTTACCCGGTGGTTGATGTGCGGGTGGCTCTGGTTGATGGCTCTTATCATGAAGAGGATTCAACTGAGCAGGCCTTTGGTGTGGCAGCTAATATTGCCTTGAGGCAGGCTTCACTGGCGGCTGGGCCGGAGCTTCTGGAACCCATCATGGCTTTGGAAATAATCTTACCGGAAGAATATCTGGGAGACGTGATAAATGATTTAAACGCCAAACGCTCGCAAATTTGTGGTATGGACGCCCAGAATAACGGCATACAGGTTGTCAAGGCTCATGTGCCTCTCGCGGAGATGTTTGGATATTCGACGGGTTTACGTTCGGCAACGCAGGGAAGGGCAAATTTTACCATGCAGTTTCATGCCTATGCGAGGGTGCCGGACAGGATTGCGGCCCAGATTATAAAAAAAGTTAGGGGTTTGTAATAAATAATTTTTGTAACTCAAGGACAGTGAGGTAAGATCATGGCGAAGAAGAAATATGAAAGGACGAAACCGCATGTAAATATAGGCACCATCGGTCATATCGATCATGGCAAGACAACGCTTACCTCTGCGATAACGAGAGTTCTGGCGACCAAGGGTCTTGCCGAGAGTA
>JAADIV010000128.1 GCA_013151175.1 Deltaproteobacteria bacterium
AGTAAAACCACTCTTCCTCGTGCCAAAGACGGCGGATTTCTTTGGATTGGAAAATGACGAGCTTGTTCTGAAGTTCTATCGCCTTTTTTTTGCCATTTTATGAAATTCCCATTTCTATCAGAGAGTGGTTCAACCCTAACAATCCCACTGTAGTGGTATGTTCCAAAATGGAACCAATCACTCTTTCGTCTAATTCGCCGCTTTCAAAGATGTTTTTCAGGTGTTTAGTGATTGCCGGGCGTTTTACAACAAAGAGTTCCGCCATTTTTTCTGGGTCAGCCAGATGGTTCATCTTGAAAAACGGTGTCGATTTTGACCGTGCCGTCAGGGGTGGTGTAGAGAACGATTTCGGATTGGTTTGGAGAAGAAGTCATATAGATACCTCCTGTACATTCTCGCTTCCAAACCAATCATTTGCTTTGGCTAAAACAGCATCATTGTGGGTTTATGATAAAACACAACCAAGCTCTTTTTAGCTCTGGAACAGCAGACATAAAACATTTTCTGCGTCCTTTCAATTGCACTCTCTTCCCCTCTGGTTTTTTCAAAAAGATATTTGAAATTGTATTGATTCCATCTGCCATTATCCAAGATTACAAAAACATTATCAAATTCAGCTTTTTCAAAAAACAGTACCACAGTTTTTACCCCTGCACCTGTAAATGTACCACTGGGTAAATCTAATACCGTGTGCAGATTGCAACTGTTCAATAGCTCTTTGCGAAGGGCAACGGAGGCATTATCGGTATTGCTCAAAAAGGTATTCTTGATAACAACCCCTGCCTTACCGCCTGCTTTTAGGATTTTAATAAAATGCTGTAAAAACAGAAAAGCGGTTTCACCTGTTTTGATGGGGAAGTTCTGTTGCACTTCGGCTCTTTCCTTGCCACCAAAGGGCGGATTGGCTAAGACAATATCAAAACGATCTTTTTCCTGAATATCGGACAGGCTTTCGGCAAGGGTGTTGGTATGAACAATGTTTGGGGCTTCAACGCCATGCAAAATCATATTCATAATGCCAATGATGTAGGCAAGTGATTTTTTCTCTTTGCCGTAAAAGGTCTTGTTTTGTAGGGTTTCACTGTCTTTGGTGGACAGTTTTTTGCTTTTTCTTAAATAATCAAAGGCTTCTACCAAAAATCCTGCTGAACCCACCGCCCCGTCATAAATGGTGTTAGCTATTTCAGGTTGAACGACTTTAACAATCGTTTTAATCAAGGGGCGCGGGGTGTAGTATTCTCCGCCATTACGCCCGGCGTTACCCATATTCTTGATTTTGCCTTCATACAGATGGCTCATTTCATGCTTTTCAGCATGGGTTCTAAATCGCAGTTCATCAATCAGGTTGACCACTTCCCGTAAATTGTAACCGCTTTGGATTCTGTTTTTCAGTTCGCTAAAAATCTCACCAATTTTATATTCAATCGTATTGGCATTTTCGGCATTGGCTTTGAAATTTTTCAGGTATGGAAATAGTTTGATATTCACAAAGTCGATCAGGTCATCACCTGTTAAGGCATTGTGATCAATTTTTCCATTTTCTAGTTTTGGGGCTGCCCATTTGTGCCATTGATATTCTGAACCAATAATTTTGTCATAGTTTTTCCCTGAAAGCTCGGCGGCTGTCTGCTTATCCTTTTCCAGATCATCCAGATATTTCAGAAACAGCACCCATGATGTTTGCTCCACATAATCCAGTTCACTACCACAACCAGCGTCTTTGTGAAGTATGTCATCTATATTTTTAAAGGTCTGTTCAAACATTTGTTTCCTTCTTGTGTTTCATGTGTATCCGCTACGCTTAGGTTGAGGGGCTGACAGGGTATTCCCGGAGTCTCGCAGGCTCGCTTACCTGAAACACTTACTTAAAAACTCATGCCAGCCAGTCCCATAAAAGCCAAAGCCATAAGCCCTGCGGTTATAAAGGTGAGGCCCAAGCCCCGCAGGCCGCCAGGGGGGTCGGCGTATTCCAGTTTTTCTCTGATACCCGCTAGCGCCACTACGGCCAGAAAAAAACCGGCCCCGGCTCCAAAGCCGTAAGCGGCGCTTTCCAGGAAATTATAATTACGCTGCACCATGAATAATGAGGCGCCGAAAATGGCGCAGTTTACGGTGAGTAACGGCAAATATATACCCAGGGTGTTGTAAAGAGCGGGCATAAAACGATCCAGAAACATCTCAAGAATCTGAACGACGGCGGCAATAATACCAATATAAATTAGATAGCCCAGGAAGGTAAGGTCAATATTTGGTTGGCCGGCCCAGGCCAGGGCGCCGGGCTTGAGGACATAGTTCAGGACTAAATTGTTAATGGGCAGGGTAATTACCATTATGACCAGTACGGCCGCGCCAAGTCCCACCGCTGTTTTGACCTTTTTTGAGATGGCCAGAAAGGTACACATGCCCAGAAAAAAACTGAGCGGCATATTCTCAATAAAGATTGAGCGGAAAATTATGTTAAGATAATGCGCCATGGTTGATCGGTTACAAATTTTCCTGTTGTTTAGGATCAATCGTTCTTAAAAGCCAGATAAGCAGAGCGATGATGAAAAAGGCGCTGGCGGGCAGGAGAAGCAGGCCGTTGCGCACATACCAGCCGCCGTTTGTGCTGAGTTTTAATACCTCATAGCCAAAAACGGTGCCGGAACCAAGTAATTCGCGGATAAAGGCCACGGTCATTAAAATAGCGCCGTAGCCCAAGCCGTTACCCACTCCGTCAATAAAACTGGCTATGGGAGAGTTGTTCATGGCAAAGCCCTCAGCCCGGCCCATAATGATGCAATTGGTGATGATGAGTCCCACGTAAACGGATAATTGTTTGGATAAGTCGAAATAAAAGGCCCGCAAAATTTGATCGACAATAATAACCAGGGTGGCGATAATGGTCACCTGAATACCTATGCGGACGCTGCTGGGAATTTGAAAGCGGACAATGCTGATAATCATACTGGAGAAGGCCGTAACCGTGAGGACGCAAATGGTCATAACGAAGGCGGTGGCCATCTGACCGGTAACGGCCAGGGCCGAGCAAATCCCCAAAACCAGGAGGGCAATGGGATTGCGTTGCATAATCGGTCCCAATAGCAGCTCTTTTTTTGATTTATTCATAGTCTTTGTCTTTGTTCAATTCAAGCTTGTCAAGGTGCGGCCGTGGTTTATACGCCGCCGCATTCTCTCTAAAAAAGGCTTAAAACCATAGTTGCCAAACCAAAAATGCAATAGTTTATCAACACCGTTACTGGTAAGGGTTGCCCCGGAGATGCCGTCCACTTGATGCAGGGCGGCGGCGCCTTTGGTCTTGACGCCGCCCTTGACGACTTTAAAATCGACTTTACCGCTCTGATTATAAATCTTTTTACCCTGCCATCCGGCTTGCCAGGCGGGGTTCTCAATTTCTCCGCCTAGCCCCGGAGTCTCTCCGTGTTCATAAAAGGTAATGCCGCGAATGGTGTTCAGATCGCTGTTCAATGCCAAATAACCGTACATCATTGACCATAGGCCGCTGCCCCGGATTGGCAGGATTACCTGGCTTATTTTATTGTCTTTTTTTACCAGATATACCCAGGAATAGTCTTCCAGTCTACGGAGACCGGCAATGTCAGTGCTCTTGGCCAGAGAATGGCTGATCTTGGGATTATTAACGGCCTGGCGTTGGTCAAATTTTTTAGGATTAATCTCTTTAACGCTGACAAATTTGCCGCTCCGCAGATCAATTATACGGCTGTCAATGGCGGCAAATAATTGGGCAACCGGGATTCCTTCCCGGTAGAGACCTGCGGCCCGCAGAATATTTTTTTGCCGATCCAACTGCTGATTGGCCTGTTGGCGGGAATGCAGACCAACGGAGGCGGAGGACACCAGAAATGAGCAGACAAAGGCCAGAAGCAGCGCCGAATAAAAGGGCTTAAGGGCCGAATCACGCGCCATAACGCTGTCTCCTTCTTCTTATATTGTTCTGGACGACAAAATAATCAAAGAGAGGCGCGAAGACATTCCCCAACAGAATGGCTAGCATGACACCTTCCGGGAAGGCGGGGTTTACGACCCGAATGAGAATGGCCAGGATGCCGATTAAAAGGCCGTAAACCCATTGGCCCGCTGCCGTATGCGGGGCTGAAACCGGGTCGGTGGCCATAAATACCAGGCCGAAGGCAAAGCCGCCCAAAACAAGGTGCCATTGGGGCGGCACACTGAACATAGGATTTGTCGGACTGCCGATAAGCCAGAAAGCGGCGGCGCAGCCCATACCGCCCGAGAGCATGGCCGCCATGATCCGCCAAGAGGCGATGCCGGTAATAAGCAGCAGGGCGGCGCCGAGCAAACAGGCAAAAGTGGAGGTCTCGCCCATGGAGCCGGGAATATTGCCCATGAAGGCCTGCTGCCAGGTGATGGATAAGGCATGGATGGCCTGGCCCGCTTGGGCGCCGCTTAAAACGGTCAGGGGCGTGGCCCGGCTGAAACCGTCCACGGCTGTCCAAATCTGGTCGCCGCTCATCTGGGCGGGATAGGCGAAAAATATAAAGGCCCTGGCGGCCAGAGCCGGGTTCATAAAATTCCGGCCGACACCGCCAAAAACCTCCTTGGCGAAGATTACCCCGAAGCTGATGCCGACTGCCACCTGCCAAAGCGGGATGGTGGGCGGCAGAATCAGGGCGAACAACAGGCTGGTAACCAAAAAGGCCTCGGACATTTCATGGCCACGGATAATATTAAAGACACATTCCCAGATTCCGCCAACGGTGAGACTGACCAGATAGACGGGCAGGAAATAAAGGCTGCCGTGCAGGATATTTGCCCAGAAGTTGGCGGGATTACAGCCAAAGTGAGACATTATGGTGCCGCGCCAGCCGGGTGGGCTGGAAATGCCCATGGACTGCAGGACGGTATTGGCCTGATAACCGGTATTCCAGAGGGCCATGAGGACGCAGGGGATAAGGGAGACAACCACCATAATCATGACGCGTTTCAGGTCGATGCTGTCACGGATATGGGGAGCGGTGTCAGTGGTTCTGCCGCTGCCCAGGATAAAGGAGTCCAGGGCCTCGAAGAGGGGATACCAGCGTTGCAGACGGCCGTCCTTTTGAAAATGGGGGGCGGCTTTATCCAGTATATTTCTAACTTGCATTAGCCGTCCTTCTCTATTTTTTGTAATACTGCCCGCAGCATGGGGCCAAAATTATTTTTACCGGGGCAGACAAAGGAGCAGAGGGCCAGATCCTCTTCAACCAATTCCAGACACCCCAGCTCCCTGGCCTTTTCCGTATCCTGATTGGCCAGAGCCTTGAGCAGATCCGTGGCCATAATGTCCAGGGGCATAACCCGTTCATAGGTGCCCAGGGGGAATATGGCCCGCCGTCCGCCCCAGGCGGCGGTTGACATGGCGAATTTTCTGGCGGGCAGAAAAGCGGAAATAAAGAGTCTTTTGGTTGAAAAACGCTGACTCCCCGGTTGCAGCCAATGCAAAAAACCGCGCTCCGCGTCATCTTCCAGGGCGCAAATTTGCAAGTGATAACGGCCCAGGAACCCTTTTGCCCCGGACGATTGACGGCCGCTGAGGACGGAACCGGAGATTATACGCGCGGCGGCAGAATTAATCTCATTTCGGCAAATTTCCGCAATATTTGCCCCCAGTCTCACCGCCAGTAAACGCGGCTTTTTAACCT
>JAADIV010000127.1 GCA_013151175.1 Deltaproteobacteria bacterium
ATTTAACAGGATTGTCCGTTATCCGCGCAAACTCTTTGATATAACGGTCAAAATTGCATAGTAAAATATGAGAACAAAACTCGTCAACAGAAGAGCCGGTATATCTTTCCAGGGTGTTGCGGGCATAGCTGTCCGGGCGTAATAATGTCATATGTATCCTTAAATCTGAGTTAAGTAGTATAGAAGTACCGGTTCAGCCCGGAATAATAGTTTTCATGGCCTGAGTGGTCAAGCAAGAAATGAAACCGCATTGACCTCTTGGTGATTATGCATTACTTTCTGCAGCCGATGAGATATCCGGCCCTGCGGCTATAATTTTTTTGGAGGAGCATTAATGATCAGCGATGCTAGCTTAAGTCATGCTCACGAAGAACATTTTTGTCCCTATTGTAAAACACGTCTGAGCTTCTGCAACACCCCGCCCTTTAATGTCGGCGATGGCCTGGGTTGGGGAACAGATGCATTTTTTCTCTGCTTAAATGATGATTGTTCCATGTTTGTGAATGGCTGGAAACATATTGAAGAGCAATACCAAAAGGCGTCTTCATACCGTTATATGCAGCTGCCCGGCGAGAACAATGGTATGCCCATGATGGTGGGCAGCAGAATAGCATTTACTGATTCTGTTATTGACATTGAAGCGCAGCAAAAAACAAATGTCAGATACCAGCGGGAACAAAAGGCCCGGGTGGAGTTAAAGACCTGCGTGGCCGATAAAAATATTGCCCCGGTTATTTATCTGATTACCGATGAGGCGGCCAATCTTGACAGCCGGAAAAAGGCCTGCGAACTTCTGGAAGAATTAAATGATTTTGCCTGTATTGACCCGATCCGTAACCATAAGTTCCGGCACACAGAGATCGGCCAGGCCGCCAATCTCGCCATCAGCAGGATCCTGAAAAATAATTTCAGACGGGAATGCCCAAATTGCGCGGAAATAATCAAATTACAGGCCAAAATTTGCAAGCATTGCCACAAAGAACTTGGTTGATGGCGCCATTTTGAGCCGGGCATCTTTTGTACTTGCCAAGCGACCGGCAATCCGTTATATATCTCCGGTACCATGTATGGTGGGTGTAGCTCAGCAGGTTAGAGCGTCGGGTTGTGGCCCCGGAGGCCGTGAGTTCGAACCTCACCACTCACCCCAGTCACAGTAAGGGATTCAGCGATTTGACTGAGTCCCTTTTTTTATTCCTGCTTATCTATATAGGTATAAAAATGACAAAATTATCCCCGAAAACCATAATTTTCCCCCTAATTTGTGCCTTAACCGTTTTTTTAACCAACCATGCCGCCAATTGCCAACCCCTGTCAACGCCCTTCCGGGTAGGCGAACGTCTTGAATTCCAAATAAAATGGGGATTCATCCCGGCGGCAAGGGCCAGCATGGAAATTGCGCCGGTAAATCCCGATATTATCGGTGCCGCCAACCATTTTATCCTCAAAATTGCGACATATCCGCTCATTGATCTGATTTATAAGTTCAGGGAAAGGGTCGATTCATACACCAATAGAGCAATCACCCGGTCAATCTTATATAAAAAAGTGCTAAAGGGGCATACTAAACGGGACATCAAGGTGGTATTCAACTGGGACAAACACCAGGCAAGATACACAAATTTCGCGGAAAAACCGCCCCCGATAACCATTCCTGACAGTACCCTGGACGTATTATCCGCTTTTTTCTTTATTCGCACCCAAAAGCTTGTCGTCGGCCAAACCATTGAACAACCCATAACGGACGGCACGAAGGTGGTTGTCGGCCAATTACATGTTTTAAAACACGAAAAAATAAAGATTAAAGGCCGGCTTATTGATACTTTCAAATTGGAGCCTGAACTACGGGATGTCAAGGGTGTGTTTGAAAAAAGCAAACATGCCAAAATGTACATCTGGGTTACCGCCGATTCCCGCAAGATACTGGTAAGGCTGAAGAGTAAGGTCATCGTTGGCAGTTTTGTGGCAACCTTGATTAATTACGCCCAATTATTCCCAACTAAAATTTCGAAACCGTTATAGACCGCCAGATTCAGCGGCATAACCAAGAACTTCATGTTTTGCCTGCCTGCTCATATGCGGGGATTTTCACGAACCCCTATTTTATAATTGACATTGATATTTTTTTGTTTTATTAGTTGACTTGTTGATTAATAAGGAGCTAACTAAATGGAAGAATGCAATAATCCCCTGCCACGTCTAATCTATCTCACCTCCCTGCAATTACAGGGACACGCGGATAATGCCCTTAGACCTCATGGTCTGACTCTGGAACAATTCCATCCCTTGAAAATTATCCTGCTAGAAGGCGGGACAGTGAAGCAGCGCTCACTTTGCGGCCTGGCCGCCAAAACACCGGCCAATATGACCCGCATACTTGATCGGCTGACAGCCAAGGGCTTCATCAAGAGAGAACCGGATCCCAATGACCGGCGGGCCTATATCATTCACCTCACCCCAACCGGTAAGAAACGGGTGAATGAAGTAGCCGAGCTACTTGCCAGTTATCTAAATAAAATTATGAATAACATCAGCGGCAAGGACGAAAGATGCTGCCGCCAGGTACTGGAACAGATCAGCAATAATTTAGGCCTGATTAGCCCAAAGTCCGTATGACAAATAAGGAAAACGCCATGTTAAAAATTTCAAATTACCTTGTTCCCATTTTGGCAGCACTTATCCTGCCGCCTCTCGCAGCTCAGGCCGGGCCCATGGGGCCGGGCAGGCCACCCACAGTGATAGTAGCTAAAATAGGTCAGGCCGATGTGGCGCCAACGGCCCGATATGTCGGCCATGTAGAGGCCGTACAGACCGTTGATCTTCGGGCCAGAGTAGAGGGCTTTCTCGAACAAATAAAATTTAAGGAGGGTGATTTCGTCAGGGCCGGCGATATTTTATTTATCATTGAGCAATCCGCTTACAAGGCCAGAGTGGCGGCAGATGAGGCCGGGGTGGCCCGGAACAGGGCGGAGCTTAACCGCGCTGGCAGCTATCTTAAACGCCTCAAAAGCGCCAACCGCGAGGCAATTCCGGCCACCGATATGGATAACGCCATAGCCGCCGATCTTACGGCCAAAGCCAATTTGGCCAAGGCCCAGGCCGACCTAACTCTGGCCCGCCTTGATCTCTCCTACACCACCGTAAAGGCCCCCATATCAGGCCGTATCGGCCGGACAAATTATACCGTGGGCAATCTGGTAAATCCCGCCGCCGGGCCTCTGGCCCGTATTGTCCAGGTTGACCCCGTCCGGGTATTATATTCTATCAGTGAAAATGATCTAGGCGCCGTACAGGCCGCTATCAGAGGCAAGGGCAATTTTAGCGGCCTATTGGCCCCGCGCTTAAAGTTGGCGAACGGCAGGCCATACGCCCTTGCCGGCCGCTTGGATTTCATCGATAACGAGGTAGACGCAGCCACCGGCACCATCGCCATCCGGGCCAAATTCCCCAACCCCGGCGGCGTTCTCATCCCCGGTCAATACGTCACCGTGATCCTTAAAACCGCCACCCCTAAAATTATGCCCATCGTGCCGCAGGCGGCGGTACTGAACGGTAAAGACGGCCGTTTCGTCCTCACGGTGCGACACGGTATTGCCAGCCCGCGCCCCATCACCACAGGGACTGTGGTGGGCAGCTATTGGGCGGTAAAATCAGGCCTTAAAACCGGCGATGAAATCATTGTCTCTGGTATCCAGAAGGTGCGGCCCGGTATGCCGGTTACCGTGACCCAGGGCATGGAGAAGAAAAGATGATATCCCGTCTCTTTATCAACCGACCGCGCCTGGCGGCAGTAATCTCAATCCTCATCACCATCGCCGGCTTAATCGCTATCCCCAAAATTCCCGTAGCCCAATATCCCAGTATCACGCCGCCTGAAATCAGGGTAACCGCCTTCTATCCTGGGGCCAGCGCCCAGGTTCTGGCCGATACCGTGGCCGCCCCTCTGGAAAAGGCGGTAAACGGTGTGGATAAGATGCTCTATATGTCCTCTACCTGCTCCAACTCAGGGCTTTACAGCTTATCTGTCACCTTCGCCGTCGGTACTGATTCTGATATCGACCAGGTCAACCTCCAGAACCGCGTTCAACTGGCCACGCCCAAATTGCCGGCCGAGGTAGTGGCCCAGGGAATTCAGGTGCGTAAACGCTCCTCCAATATGATGGCGGTGGTAGCCTTCTATTCGCCGGATAAGAGCCGTAATATGCTCTTTTTGAGTAATTATGTCAGCAATGAGGTTAAGGACTCTCTGGTGCGCTTGAAGGGTATCAGCGATGCCATGATCTTTGGCGAAAAGGAATATGCCGTCCGCGTCTGGATGAATCCCGACAAGCTCACCGCCATGGGAATGACCGCCGATGATATTATCGCCGCCATCCGCAGCCAGAATATTCAAGCGGCAGTGGGAGCGGTTGGGCAGGAACCCCTGCACCATAAAAGAGAGGTTCAATATACCCTGCGGGCCAAGGGCCGCCTTACCACGATTAAGGAGTTCAAAAATATTATTGTCCGAGCCAATAACAAAGGCGGCCTGGTGCGTTTAGGCGATGTAGCCAGGATTGAACTGGCCGCCAAATCGTACGGACATATCGATATGCTGAACGGCGGCCAGGCCGCAGTAATGGCCCTCTACCGGGCCACCGGCGCTAACTCCATGAATACCATGAAGGCGGTAAAAGCCAAGCTTGCCCGCCTGCGGCGGCATATGCCGCCGGGGGTCAAATATGAAATGATCCTGGATACTACTCACTATGTGTCCGCCGCCATTAATGAGATTATCAAAACCCTGGGCCTCACCTCACTGCTCGTAATCCTGGTAGTTTTCGTTTTTTTGCAGGACTGGCGGGCCACCCTGATACCGGCGGTGACTATTCCGGTCTCCCTGATCGGAACCTTCGCGGTGCTTCTGGCTCTGGGATATTCGGCCAATACGATCTCTCTTTTTGCCCTGATAATGGCCATCGGTCTGGTGGTAGACGATGCCATTGTGGTGGTGGAAAACGTCCACCGGGTCATGCTTGAAGAAGGACTGGCCCCCAGGGAAGCGGCTATCCGGGCCATGCAGCAGGTAACCGGGCCCATCATCGCCACCACCCTGGTATTATTGGCCGTCTTTGTGCCGGTGGGCTTCATGCCGGGCATAACCGGCCAACTTTACCGCCAATTTGCCGTTACTATCTGCACCGCCGTGCTGATTTCGGCAATCTGCGCCTTATCGCTATCTCCGGCCCTGTGCGCCACAGTACTTCGCCGGCCACGCCCTCATACCAGAGGGCCATTCGGTTGGTTTAACCGTTCTTTGGCAGCGGCGCGGCGCGGTTATGTGCGGGGTTCATCTTTTTTGATTCGCCGAGTTACTATAGCCCTGCTGCTCCTGGTCATGATTTTTGGAGCGGCGGGCTTTCTCTTCAGCCACAGCCCCACCTCCTTTCTACCCCAGGAGGATCAGGGCTATTTTTTCATGAATATCCAGTTGCCTGAAGCGGCCACTCTCTCCCGGACTACCGGTATTCTGCACCGCATAACCGCCGATATAAAGGGCATCGCCGGGGTGAAGGATGTCATCGGCATCTCCGGTTTCAGTATCCTGGCCGGTGACGCCGATAACGTCGGCTTCGCCGTGGCCATCCTGCAGCCCT
>JAADIV010000042.1 GCA_013151175.1 Deltaproteobacteria bacterium
AAGCATATTGGCATAATTTATAAAATCGCCAAAGCCCTGAGTGAATTTCAAATAAATATCTTCAGGGCCAAGATTGGCAGCCGCTCGGATCAGGTCGTCGATGTCTTTTATGTCCTGGACAATAAAAATCAAAAAATCATCGAGACTGACTTCAGGGAAGAAATCTGCCAGAGTCTGCTATATGCCGCCAAGTTTTGAGTGTGCTATTTTTATGCAGTGATCCATCACCACAGTAAGCCCGGCCTCCACCGCCAATACCGCCGCCTCCTCATTAACAATACCACTCTGCATCCAGACGACTTTGGCCCCTGCGACAATGGCGCTAGTTACTATAGCCGGCACCTCGGCGGCCCGGCGAAAAATATTGACAATATCCACGCGTCCGGGAATGGATTCCAGATCCGGGTAACATTTGCACCCCAATATTTCACTATGCCCCGGATTGACCGGGATAACCTCATAGCCTACGGCAAGCAGATAGACCGCCACCTTATGGCTTGGCCGGGCCGGTTTGGGCGACAAGCCGACTACGGCAATACGTCTGGCAGCGGCTAATATATTGGCAATATTGTCGTTAGGCATAAGTTTATTTCCCTGGACGGCGTATTACAATAATCCGGCTTTCTTCAAATATATTTGCAGGATGGAAATAGCGGCGGGAGTTACCCCGGAAATTCGGGAGGCCTGACCTAGGGAACGGGGCCGAACTGCGCTCAGTTTTTCAACTGCCTCGTTTGACAAGCCGTGAAACCCCGTGTAATCGAGATCATCGGGGAGGCGAACATTCTCGAACTTCCGGAAGCGGTCAACCTGCTCATGCTGCCTTTGAATATAGCCCTCGTATTTGACTTGCAATTGCACCTCACGGGCCACATCAGGGGCTATTTTAATCTCCTGGCCGTCAAGGGCCGTCAGCCAGGAAACGGTAATCTCCGGCCGCCGCAAGAGATCAACCATGGCCACAGGCTCTCGCAGCGGCGAACTTTGCAGGTCACGGAGGGCCTGATTTACCGCCGCCGTGGGCCTGACCATCGTCTTTGTCAGCCAAGCCATGGCCCCGGCAATATCCCGCCGTTTGCGGCAGAAAACCGCGTAGGTTTCATTATCTACCAGGCCTAAATTATGGCCGATATCGCGCAGGCGCAGATCGGCATTATCCTCACGCAGCAACAGACGATATTCCGCTCTGGAGGTAAAGAGACGGTAAGGCTCCTTGGTGCCCATGGTTACCAAGTCGTCAATTAACACACCAATATAGGCATCCGAACGATGCAAAACCAACGCCTCCTCACCCCGGCAATATTTCACCGCGTTAATTCCGGCAACAAGCCCCTGAGCCGCCGCCTCCTCGTAACCAGAGGTGCCGTTTATCTGACCGGCCAGAAACAGACCGGCAATTCTCTTGGTCTGCAGGGAAGGCAATAACTCTAGCGGATCAACATAATCATACTCAATGGCGTATCCTGGCCGAATGATCTTAACCTGTTCCAGGCCCTTAATGCTATGCAGCATTGCCGTCTGGACATCGAGAGGCAGGCTAGTCGGCACCCCGTTGGGATAGACCTCCACCGTATCCAGGCCTTCCGGCTCTAAAAAGATATGGTGCCGCGTCTTGTCCGGGAAACGGGCTACCTTATCCTCAATGGAGGGGCAATATCTGGCCCCAATCCCTTCAATAATACCGCTGAACATGGGCGAACGATCCAGGCCGGCCCGAATAATATCATGCGTCTTTTCATTGGTATGGGTAATATAACAGGGACGCTGCGGGAGCCGGGGACTGCCGGTGCTGGAGAACGAAAACAGCCTGGGCGGATCATCGCTGTACTGGGGGGTTAAACTGCTATAATCAATGGTGGTGCCGTCAAGCCTTGGGGTCGTCCCGGTCTTCATGCGGCCCATATGAAAACCCAGCTGCCGTAAATGTTCCGGCAACCGCAGAGAGGGCGCGTCTCCCAGGCGGCCGGCGGGAAAATGATGCAAGCCGATATGGATAAGACCGTTTAGGAATGTCCCGGTAACAATCACCACCGCCAGGGCCGTGATTTCCTCTCCCAACGAGGTAATCACCCCCGCGATGCGCTTATCTTTCACCAGGAGAGCATCGATCACCGACTGGCTGATTTCAAGATCCGGCTGATTTTCCACCACCTTTTTCATCCGCAGCCGATAAAGAAGGCGATCGGCCTGCGCCCTGGAAGACCATACCGCCGGGCCTTTGCGGGTATTGAGCTGACGGAATTGAATGCCGGTGGCATCAATATTTTTGGCCATTTCGCCGCCCAGGGCATCAATCTCCTTGACCAGATGCCCCTTGGCCAAACCACCAATAGCCGGGTTGCAGGACATGGCGCCAATGCAATCCACATTGATAGTAGCCATCAAAGTTCTGCACCCCATACGGGCCGCCGCCAAGGCCGCCTCACAACCGGCGTGTCCGGCGCCAATCACCACTACATCATAGCTGCATGACTCGCTCATAATAGCATCACTTAGACCAGATGGTCACCGCCCGTTTGCGACAGGTATCATCCGCCGGGAGCTGTCGGCCACTTTCAGCCTGACGCCATAATTTATGCCGGTCAATCACGGATCTTCCCCTGTAAATCCGGCATGGTTCCTGGCTTGCTTGCATCCCATATCTTACTCTCATTGCCGGTTGCCGTTACGTTCTCATATATGCCGTTATCACGCCTGACTAATTTGGTAAAACCAAGATTTTTCAGGTCACTATTGCCCTTGGGCGTATTAATCCCCACCAAGGAGATCAACCGCTTTACCGGGAATCCACACTCAGGACACAGCTTGAATTTGGCGCTATAAATTGATTGAGTCAATTCAAATATTTTCCCCAGGGCACAACCATCGCCCTCATGTTCATATTCATAAACCGCCATATTTTACCGTAATTTTTATTTACCGTGTTAAATTTACAGGCCGCCCTATTTGGCCTGTAAGCAATTCAGCATAACCGTTGTCCTGCCTTCAGCGGAGGTCAGGTCAATTTTTTTGGACATTATCTTATAATCGTCTTTCGCCTTGTCCAGAAATTTATAAAGGGTCTGGCGCCGCAGGTCATGGGCCAGGTAAATCTTACCACCCGGTTTCAATAACTTTTTAAATATACGCAACAGGGGCTCAAGTAAATCCTGCCGGAATAGTATCTCTGCCCCAATTATGGTATCGAACGGCGCCATATCGGTGGATTTAGTCCAATCTAGCAGGGCGAATTTCGGCTTCAGGCCGCTAGCGGCAGCGCTGACTTGCTGAAAATTCATAATTACCTGCTCATAGTCGGTCAGGGTAACATCAAAGCCACGGGCAGCAGCGACAAGCCCCGGCGCCCCGATACCGGCCCCCAGTTCAAGCAGTCTGGGACCGGCAGCCGCAGGCTCCAGTGATGCCGTTACCTCCGCCAATATTATGGCCGCCTCCCAAAGTTTAATCCAAAAAGGGAAGTCGGAGATATTGGCAAAGGGATCCCGGCCCTGCAGAATATTCTCCAAATCCTGCACCTGCAGGAGCTGCAACTTTATATCCCCCATAACCAGAGGCTCAAAGTCCACCTTATAGTTACGGCGAATTTTTCGTAATAATTTCGCCGCCTTTTCGGGCAAATCAATATTCATGATCAATTCCTGTAAATGTTCGTTGGTATACCCGGACAAAATGGCGATGCAGCAACGCAGGCACCTGATTTAAACAAAAAAAAGCTGCCCAATCATAATCGATTGAGCAGCTTTTTTAAATCAGCAATTAAGCTAGCGGCAGGAAAACTGTCTTAACAACCCTCGACAACTTTTCTCTTCTTGATACGCACTTTAACTTTATTGCCAACTGCTACTTTCTTGGCATATCTCGCATTGCACTTAAGGGTTACAGTACTACCATTAACAGCAGTAACTTCACAGGTAAACGAATACGCCGCAACTGCGGAAGCGGCAGTAAATGCTATTGCCATTGCCAAAACTAAAAGTTTTTTCTGCATCATTTTCTCCTTTTTTAAATTTGCAGACTAAATAAAGTCCCTACAGCAGCCCCTGCCTTCTACCCATCAAGCCGCGTCAACAACCGAGCCGGGCTGAACACCAAAAAAAACACCACCCAACAACGCAGGAGCCTTTCGGCAATGTATTACGCGAATAACTTTTGTCAACAAAAAGATTACATCCTTTTCAGAACCTTCTGCAAATCGCTAGCAATCACCTTATGGCTAGTCCAACCACTGTAATGCTCCACAATATTGCCTGACCGATCAATCATGAAAGCGTTGGGAATACCAAGAATCCCACCGAACCCCCTTCTGATTTTTGCGGAGGCCAGGGCAACCGGATAATTAATTCCAACCCTTTTCACTACCCTTAAAACCGTTGACGTTCCACTCTCATCCACCGAAAGTCCAATTACTGAAAATCCCCGCGCCCCGTACTCTTTTTGCAAACGGATCAGGGAGGGAACTTCCTCCATGCAGGGCTGGCACCAAGTGGCCCAAAAAACCACCAATACGACCTTGCCCCGGTATTTTTTAATATCAATAGTTTGGCTCTTGCCGTTTATAGCCGACAACGAAAAGTCGGGTACCTTAGCGGCTTGGGGCGAGGACGGCCCAGCCACCATCATACCGGTTATAAGCAGAGTCAAAACAGTTATTTTTTTTATCAACTTCATGGTAACCCCCATCAACGTAAAGTTTCGGCATAATGACATAACACTAACTAAGCGGAGAAGAGATATAACCGCAGCCACGGCAATCACCCCGCCTCCCTCTGGTACTATAAGCACCGGCTACTGTTTTACCACAAACAAATTATAAATGCGACCCCAAGTTTTACCAAAAGGTCATAAAAACAGTTTACGCCTGAGTCCTGTTTTCTCGGCTTGAGAATGTAAATTGCCGGCCATCACCCATGGCAAGGTTGGCGCTTATTATAAGAATTAAGCCTCCGCAAAAAAGTTTCTGCGGCTAAAAAACTCCTTGCAATTAACCCATCTCATGATTTAAGTCCAACCAGAAAACAGGCTTACCGCCAAGAGTTCCATCAGCCGCAGGTAAATTCAGGGCGGCTTGAAAAATCAGAAGGAAATTGAGATGCACCATAAAACTATTCTTGTAACAGGCGGCGCCGGTTTCATTGGCTCTGCAGTTATTCGTTATTTAATAGAGGATACAAACTGCCGGGTGGTAAATGTTGATAAGCTCACGTATGCGGGAAATTTGGAGTCATTGGCCGCAATCGCCGACAATCAACGCTACCATTTTGCCCGCGTTGATATTTGTGATGCTGCAGCGCTTCGTCGCGTAATGCAGAAATATCAACCGGATCTGGTTATGCATCTGGCTGCTGAATCGCACGTGGACCGTTCCATTGACGACCCCGGTGAATTTATGCAAACCAATATTGTCGGCACATATACCCTTTTGGAAACAGCACGCCTATATTGGCACAGCCTGGCAGGACAGAAGCGGCAGCAGTTTCGTCTGCATCATATTTCCACCGATGAGGTATATGGCGATTTGGTTGGAACGGATGCCTTGTTCACGGAAGATACATCCTACGATCCAAGCTCCCCATATTCCGCGAGCAAGGCTAGTT
>JAADIV010000024.1 GCA_013151175.1 Deltaproteobacteria bacterium
ATACACGATTAGTATTCATTAATGGCTATGTTGTTTTGTAACTATTTGGAATTATAACGTTTAGATATCACCTCCATATAACATATGGCGACCCATCTATATCTCGGAAGCAAAATCCAGATATAGGGAATATATCTTCTCTGCCATGGCGTTCCATGAACAGGACATACTGCTCAAGTAAGCGTTCTCTCCCATCCGATGTCTTAAATCCGGATTTTCCAACTGGCATAGAATCTCAGAAACCTGGAGGGGGGTTGCATCATGGGGAAGGACAAATCCGTTTGTGTTATCAATAAGATCCCTTGCCCCTACATTTTCAGAAATAATCACCGGCAGTCCTGCTAGCATGGCTTCCAGTACAACCATGCCGAAGGTGTCATATCTTGAAGGCATGATAAAAATATCAGAGGCAAGATAAAAATCCTGAATAAATGGGGTGGCCCCGGCAAATACTACCTGATTCAAAACTCCAAGCTTTCCGGCTTTCCGGATATATTTTGCCTCGTTTCCCTTACCGACAACCAGGAGTTTGAATGAATTTCGGCTCTTTTTGTTCCTTTGGGCCATGGCTTCAAGAATAAGATCCAGATTCTTGATCTCAAAATTCATGCCCACAAAAAGAAGTATCAAATCGGACTCTGAAAAATTAAACCGGTTCCGGATCTTTTTTATTGCCGCCTGTTTGCTATGATTTTCAAAAAACTCTAACGAAATACCGGGGTGGAGAACTTCCACAACATTTTCTGGAAAGCTGTAAATCCGCCGCATTTCCTCCTCGGCAATGGAGGAGACCGGCAACACTTTCTTGAGCCTGGGATTTGTGAGCCCTTTTTTTTCGATCCACACAATGGCCATATCAACCAGTTTGAGCCATCTTTTTTTGCGGATTTTTTTTATCCAGGTGAGATGGGGAATGCCGTGGAAGGTAAAAATGTCCATGGAAAAAATCCGGTCATGGCTGTGGATGATATCATACCTGGCCCGGGTTTTAAGCCAAACTCCTACGGCAAAAGATATAGGTTCCAGAAATCGAGGAAAAGAAATTGTCCAAATTTTATGAAAGGTGACGGCATCCCCGCCATTTTGCCATTTATTTGCAAAAAGATGAACATCCACTCCTTTAAACTGCGCTACCCTTTCAGTTAATTCATAAACAAAGTTCTCCGCCCCTCCCATGAGACCATATTTAGGAACCACAACCGCAACGCTGATCCGTTTTTCTGGTTTTTTGCGAAACCTATGCCCCTGTTTATAGCCAAAATATTTTTCATGCTTTGTCATGAAAGTTCAACTTCCAACGGCAGCGAGTATTTTTTCATCTTTTCCCCATTGTTCATATTGACTCTGATTATTAGTGCCTTCACTTTTGTACATGGGAGCCCATTTTATAAGATATGACATTCCTTTATTGGCAGTTTCCCAACTCATTATGCATAGATGTGCTGCCAGTAATTTTTTCAGCATCTTCTGGTCACCCTGGCGTGGAAGGGTCAGGATATAGTAATTGACATTTTTTTTATTAAGAAGAGAAGATAACTTCTGCAAGGAACTGCCATCGATGGTCTCCAGTTTTTTCGCGCCCCTGCCGTAGACACCCGGATAATTTAAATTAGCGTAAAAGGAGATCAATCTGAGCCCCTGATTCCTTTGATTGGATGCTACAACTACCCATTGGCTATTTTTCTTATGTAGAGCAATCAACATTCCTGCTTTTTTGTAAATAATCTTATTTGTCCGTCTGGGCTTAAAATCCTTGGCAAGGGTCACGAGAAGAATTACGGCAAGAAGAACAGTCAAAGTCTTTATTTCAGAAACGCCCCATCTTTGTTTCATGTAGATGCTGCATTTTTTTAAACCCAATCCCATGAAAACAGAAGCAGGAATGATGAAAAGGATCACATACCGATAGGATAGAATCCAAGTATATAATGTATAGAAATAAAGCAATCCAAAACCGGAGGCCATAAGAATCAGGCAATAGATAATTTTTTTATCTCTATTAAGCCTTGTAAGGGAAGCTATGCCCACCATACATATTATACCCGGAAGATAGGCGACACCTTCGAGAAAGCTGTTAAAAAACTTTTCAAGACCTATGAGCCATATGTCCCGTCTGGCATCCAGTAAAAAGAATCTCATGGTCAAATCCTGGTGACTTGCCAGAGATGCTATATTGGCTCTTAGTTCTCTATATTTACAGGGTAAACCAGAAACAAAAGTCAATATATAATCGAACCGACAGAATTTATTGATAGAAATCCCAAAAAGTTTAATATCTCCAAGGTAAAATATGAGGACTATGCCGAGCGGGATGGCTAGCCAAAGAAGAGTCTTGAGCCTTTTAGTGCAAACCACCATGAAAACGAGAGTTACGAGAAAAAAGACAGAGGCTTCCACCCGCACTATACTGGCCAGAAAAAATAAAATAAAAATCAGCGGCAGCACTGCCCATCCCCGTTGCTTTCCCGTAAGCCGGCGAACAGAAAGAGAAAGAGCCATAGCCAGAAAAAACCAATACATGGGATCTTTGATGATATCCACACTTCTGCTTACAAACACTGGAATGGTTGAGATGATAAGGATAGTCAGCAGGGCATATCTTTCTTCCATATATTCCCTTACAAAAAAATAAAGGGGGATAAGAGTCAGGATTCCAAAACAAATGGAGATAAAAACAGCGGTAACAATCCAGTTTGAAAATAGAGGAAAAAGCAAGGCAATGCAGAGGGAATAAATGGAAAAGAAGCTAAGAGTTCCCAGGATAGCGGAATATTGATGGTAATAAATGGCTTTTGCCTGGGAAATATAAACTATGGCATCTGGATTGACAATACAGGTATTGTACCAGGTAATGACCCGAAGTCCCAGAGCCATAAGGATAATAAAAATCAGGGGATGTCGGGAAATATCGGATATTATTTTTTTATTCACTACGGTAATGCCTTTCCATTAGATGCAGTTTTTTTATGTGATTATCAATGGATGAGATGGTAACCTTGGGGTCAAGATCCAGGAGACATCGGCTCTCCTCGCTGTTCTGACACCCTTTGCTTTTACAGGGTATACATGCCATGGTGTTTGTAATTACTAAATGTTTATCTCCCCTTGGTGCCCAGTGTACAGGAGAAGAGGGGCCGAAAATACTCACCGTAGGGGTTCCTACGGCGGCTGATAGATGAATGGCCGAAGTATCAATACTCACTACTAACATAGCCTGTCGCAAGATCCCGGCCATTTCAATAATGGAGGTTTCTCCAGCCATATTCACCACCTTTTTCTCCGATATCTGAACCAAATGCTGTACTTTTTTCTGTTCATCCTTTGAACCGGTAATAACTAAGGGGCAGCCGATTTCTGAAAAATAATGAATCAGGCGAACATAATGCAAAGAGGAAAGCTCCTTATAGTGCCAAATAGAAAAAGGATGCAGAACAATAAAACTTTTTTTCGTTAACCCATAAGTTTCAAGCTTATGTAAAACTGAATATTCAACCCTTCCAGGGATAGACAGTCGTGGGATAAGGTCAGTTGGAAGCGGGTCAAGAGGCGCAAGAATATTGAGATTGTGGTCAATGGAATGCTGGTACTCTTCACCGGCAGGCTTGACAATATGGGTAAAAATTAGGTTGCGGATACTATTGTTGCCATCAAACCGCCCCACCCGATACAAAGCCCTTGATAGTAGAGTAAGGACGGCACCCCGCAGTCCTGTCCTGAGCTCTACAACCAGATCCCAGTTCTGGCTGATCAGAGTTCGGATCAACCAGAACTGGTGACACAATCCCCTCCCACCCCCTTTGCCCCTGTCCACAGACATCACCAACTTTACTCCTGGATAATCATAGAGAAGAGTTGCTGCTTTCTCACGTACAGCAACGGTTAAAGTGGCCTTTGGAAAGGTTTTTGAAAGAGTTTGGATTGTCGGCAGGGTCAATACCAAGTCACCAATATCCCCCAATTGAATGAGAAGAATATTTTGAATTTTATTTTTATCAATTACTTTTGTTCTGGATATCATCTTACTTTGGGGACATTATGCTGAATTTACAGTCTATTATTAATAGATGCTCTGCCATTGACAAAAATTTATTCTCCGTCCCGGCCTGCTAGTTCCCGCAATTTGGCGTACTTGAAGAATTTATTCGCGGCATCGGATATGGCAATCACCAGGCCAGGGCCGCCGTCCATAAGCCCTCCTCTCATGAGGTAATTATAAAAAAAGGCCCAGCCTGCTCTCAATATGGCCTTGAGGAATGATGAGCTTTCTCCCCTTTTGTGGAGTTCTAATGCTCCGGCACTTGAATATTTATCCATTTTCGACATCATGTGGCTAAGATCACGAAAAGGATAATGAATAATAGGATTAGCAAGTTTTTCAATAATACCATTTACCTGCAACGATTCATGCACCAATTGTGACTGCATACAGGCAGAATCCCTCTTGAAGAGACGAATGGTGCGGTCAGGCCACCAACCGGCATATTTGATCCAACGCCCAAGAAAATAATTTTTTCTTGGCAGAGAATATGCCTGGCATGAAACTGAATTAACAGCATTTATAATCTCTGTAACTGTTTCAGGCATCAGGCGTTCATCCGCATCTATAATAAGTATCCAATCACTTTGGCATTGCTCAATTGCAAACTGCTTCTGCGGCCCAAAGCCGTGCCACGGCTTATTAAAAACCCTAGCCCCAAAAGATTTTGCAATTTCAACGGTTTTATCAATGCTGCCGGAATCAACCACCACAACATCATCGGCAAAAGCCACGCTGTCCAGACAGTCAGGCAACCTGTCTTCCTCGTTCAGAGTGATTATTGCTACCGATATGGTAGTTTTACTATCAGCAGATATTCGCATAATAATTGCAGGCATCTAACCATCAATAGCCCGCATCCCTAAATATAATTAACTATGGCGAAACTGCATATCATGCAGCCCCTTGTAAGTCCCGGAGTGGGCAAGCAGTTCTTCGTGTTTGCCTTCCTCCACGATACTGCCGTCCTGAATGACGACAATCCGATCGGCGTTCCTGATTGTTGATAAACGATGGGCAATAACGAAGGTGGTGCGGTTTTTCATCAGGTTTTCCAGGGCCGTTTGCACCTCGTGTTCCGACTCGGTATCCAGGGATGAGGTGGCCTCGTCCAGAATCAGGATGGGGGCGTTTTTCAACAGGGCACGGGCAATGGAGAGGCGCTGCTGCTGACCTCCGGATAAACGGGCGCCGGACTCGCCAATCACGGAGTCAAATCCTTGGGGCAATTCCTCAATAAAATCAAGGGCATTCGCCGCCCTGGCCGCCGCGACTATTTCCTCTTCCGACCGTTCCAAATCACCATAGGCAATATTATTGCGCACCGTGTCATTAAACAGAATCGTCTGTTGGGAGACTATGGCCAGTTGGTGGCGCAATGATTTCTGGCTAACCTCCCGCAAATCACGGCCATCGATCAAAATTGCCCCACTACTCACCTCAAAAAAACGGGGAATCAAGTTAACCAGGGTGGTTTTACCGGCGCCGCTAGAGCCGACAATTGCCAGGATCTCTCCGGCCCGCACCGTAAGATTTATGTCCTTTAGAACCATGGTGTCCGGGGTATAGCCAAAATTGACTCGCCGGAATTCAATCTCACTCTGAAACGGCGGCATAGTCTCCGCCCCCGGCCGGTCTTCAATTTCCGGTTTTATATCTAGCAAATCAAAAACCCTGGTGGCAGCGGCAAGGCCCTGCTGCAAGGGGCTGTTGATATTACTCACCCCCTTAATTGGGTCATAGATCATAATCAGGGCGGTCATAAAAGACAAAAAGGTACCGGGGGTGGATTGGCCGGCAATGACCTGATGGCCGCCGTACCAGATAACTGCCGCGATACCGATACCGCCAAAAAGCTCCATAATGGGATGTTGGAGGCTGTTTATCCTGATGTCTTTGGAAATAATGGCAAATAATTTTTCCACCATGACGGCAAAGCGCCTGCTCTCATACTTCTCCATACCAAAGGCCTTAACCACCCGATGGCCGGTGATGGTTTCATGCAGGATATTCGATACTCCCGCCACCGTCTTTTGATTATTGGTGCTGAGTTGGCGAAATTTTTTACCGAAATTAACCACTGGAATAATAGCCAATGGCAAAAAAATCAGGGATATCGCCGCCATCTGCCAATTCAGATAAAAAACCACCCCCAACAGGCCTATTACCTGGAACAGGTCTTTCAGGATGCCGATAAGCGCCCTTGACACAGCGTTTTGAATAAGGGTGGCATCATTAATAACCCTGGAGATCAACTCACCGGTGGGGGTTTTATGGAAGAAAGAGATGGGCAGAGCGTGGATATGGGCAAATATGTCATTACGTAGATTTTTAATAATACTCTGGCCGGTAATATCCAAAATGGAGGAATACAGATAATAGAATACCCCCTTAAGTAAAAATACCAGAATCAAAACCAGGGGCAGCATATTTAGCATAAAGGTGTCTTTATTGATAAATATCTTGTCGATTAAGGGCTTTATAAGATAGGCCTGCGCCGAGCCAAAGGCCGATACCATAACCATGCTGAGCATGGCTATGGCCAGACGGGTTTTATAGGGCTTGAGCAAATGGAAGATACGTTTAATGAGTTGTTTATTGCTTATTGAAGTAGTGGACACGTTTTGACCAGTAAAAAAGATGGATTTTAACCAAAATAGCCCCTTTTAAACGGGGCAGGAAGGGGGTTACGAATAACTAAGTTTACTTAAATGAAATTGGCTGATTTGTCAATTTGTCTTTTATTTTCCCTTTTCCCTATCACTTGACATGAGAGATTTTATGCTTATGTTCTTGCGCCAAAAGTATCACTCAATAAATCGCATCATATTAATAAGTTAAAGAATAAGAGGAAGACAAAAAATGAGTAAAGAAACCATGGAGTTTCAATCAGAAACCCGGAAATTGTTGGATATTGTCATCCACTCCCTATACACCGAACGTGATATATTTCTGCGGGAACTAATTTCCAACGCCGCCGATGCCCTGGAGAAGATGCGGCATGAAAGTATCCTGAAAAAGGACATATTTGATAAAGATGTGGAGTTGGGAATCAATATAAGTGTGGACGAAAAGGCCCATACCCTGACCGTTGTCGACACCGGTCTCGGCATGACCCGGGATGAATTAGTTGCCAATCTGGGTACCATCGCCCATTCCGGTTCCAAAACCTTTCTGAACGAATTAAGCGAGCATGAGCAAAAGGATACCAGTCTCATTGGCCAGTTTGGCGTGGGTTTCTACGCCGCTTTCATGGTGGCCAAGTTGGTACGGGTACAATCCCGCTCCTATCAGATGGATGACAAGGGCCATGAATGGGTCTCTGACGGCACAGGTTCATACACCGTTGAAGAATGCCCCGGCCTGCATCGCGGCACCAAATTGATCCTGGAGTTAAATGATGACAGCCATGATTACGCCAAAGAAGATACGGTTAAACGAATCATCAAACAATACTCCAGTTTCGTACCCTTTCCCATCAAGTTGGGCGGAGAAAAGGTGAATACCGTGCAGGCTCTGTGGGCCAAGGGTAAAAATGAAATCAAAGATGAGGAGTATAACGATTTCTATAAATTTGTCGGCGCCGCCTACGATGAACCGCTGTCACGCCTCCACTTTTCCGCCGATGTTCCCCTGTCCATCAAGGCGCTGCTCTTTATCCCAAAAACCAATATGGAGCGTATGGGCCTTGGCCGGATGGATCCCGGCGTCAGCCTCTATTGTCAGAAAATTCTTATTGACCAACACAGCAAGACCATCCTGCCGGAGTGGCTGCGTTTTCTGAAAGGGGTGATTGACTCCGAAGACATCCCCTTAAATATCTCCCGCCAGGCCCTACAGGATAACGCTCTGGTAACCAAGATCAACAAGGTTGTCACCACCCGTTTCCTGAAACACCTTACCGCATTGGCGAAAAAGGACGATGATAAATACGCCGAATTCTGGAAGACCTTTGGTATGTTCCTGAAGGAGGGGGCAACCTCCGATTTTACCCATCGTGACGCCATTGCCAAGCTCCTGCGTTTCGAATCATCCGCCTCTGAATCAGGCAAATTAATTTCCCTTGCTGAATATGTGGAACGAATGCCGGAAAGCCAGAAAGACATCTATTACATAAACGGCCCTAGCCGTGAGGCTGTTGAGGCCGGCCCATATCTGGAGGCGTTCAAGAAACAAAATTTCGAGATTATCTATACCCTGGAACCAATTGATGATTTTGTCTTCAGTCATTTAGGCGAATTTGACGGTAAAAAACTCGTCTCTGCCGACCGGGCTGACCTCGACCTGCCTGAAGACAAAGAGGACAAAAAAGAGGTTGAAGAGGCGGCGGAAAAGCTAGACAAGAACATCGCAGCCTCCCTAACCAAATGGATGAAGGAGACCCTGGGCGACAGGGTGAAGGACGTCGCCGAATCAAAACGCCTGGTTGACAGCCCGGCCATTATCGTGAATCCCGATGGTTTCATGACCAGTTCAATGGAAAGAATCATGCGGGCGCAAACCCCCGATGGCGGTCTGCCCATGAGCGCTAAGAACCTGGAAATAAATACCGGCCATCCCCTAATTAAGGGTCTGGCAGAATTAAGGGTAAAGAATGAAGCCTTTGCCAAGACCATCGTAGAACAAATCCATGACAATGCCATGATTCAGGCCGGCCTGATGGTGGAACCACGCGCCATGGTGGAGCGCAATTATCGGATTCTGGCGGAAGCAGTTAAATAGAACGGCAAGAAAGAGTGCAAGGAGCAGGGGGCAGAGAACAACTGTAGAGGCGAGTTTCAAACTCGCCCTCAACCTGAATGCAGAAAACAGGAGGAATAAAGGCCAAATTCCGCATTTAAAAACAGGAGTTAAATCATGATTGAGGTAAAGGAACTAAGCAAATCCTATGATGAAGTTGAGGCCCTGCGGCAGGTCTCCTTCAAGATTAAACCCCGGGAGGTTATCGGCCTTTTGGGGCCAAATGGGGCGGGCAAAACCACCTTAATGAAGATTCTCACCGGTTACATCCATCCCTCTTCCGGCACGGCCATAATTGACGGCTGTGATGTCTTGCAGGAGACAGATAAGGTGCAAGAGATGATTGGCTATCTGCCGGAGAATGCACCCATTTATCCAGAATTGACAGTGCAATCCTACCTTAAGATGATGGCCAACCTGCGCAATATTGCCGCCGCCGACCAGAATGCCTATATCTCCGAAGCCGTGCATGCCGTGGGTCTTGCAGATCGGCTTGTCACGCCGATCTGCGCCCTCAGTAAGGGATACCGCCAACGGGTAGGTTTGGCCCAGGCCATTCTCCATAAACCCAAACTGCTAATCCTTGACGAACCCACCAACGGACTTGATCCCTCCCAAATTGTGGAGGTGCGCAAGCTAATCAAAAAATTATCCCAAAACTCAACTATCCTTCTTTCCACCCATATCCTCTCCGAGGTAGAGGCCACCTGCCAGAGAGCCGTCATCATCATTCGCGGCCGACTCAAGGCTGATGCCCAACTGTCCGAGATGGAGGCCACCTGTCATGCGCTGGTTTCCTTTACCGATACCGGTCGTCAGACGGAGATCATGGAGACACTCCACAAACTTGCCGGAGTTGACGGGGTGGAAAATGTGGTTGATGCCACCCCGTTCACGCTGCGGATACAGAGCGACAGGGCGGATATGTGCCCGCAAATTTTCGCCTTGGCAAAAGAAAATAACTGGCCTCTGTGCGAACTGCGCCGGGAGACCAGAACCCTGGAAGCCGTATTTAACGAACTCACCGCAGTAGATGGAGGTGGACGATGAATCAGATGTTATCAATCACCAAAAAGGAATTAAAGGCCTATTTCGGTTCGCCCATGGCCGCCCTCTTCATCGGCGCTTTCCTGGTAGCCGCTCTTTTCTCGTTCTTCTGGCTGGAGACCTTTTTTGCCAGAAATACTGCCGATATCCGGCCCCTTTTCCGTTGGATGCCGATTCTGATGATTTTTCTGGTGGGTACCCTCACCATGCGGCAATGGAGCGAGGAACAACGGGCCGGCACCATGGAAATACTAATGACCCTGCCCGTCAAGCTTTGGCAGTTAGTGTTGGGGAAATTTCTGGCGGTTCTGGCCCTGGTGGCCATTGCCCTGGCCCTCACCCTGGGGCTGCCTATAACTGTTTCCCTGCTTGGCAATCTTGATTGGGGGCCGGTATTTGGCGGCTATCTGGGCGCCCTGTTAATGGCCTCATCGTATATCGCCATTGGCCTGTTTATTTCTTCCCGCACCGATAATCAGATTGTCGCCCTGATTATGACCGTCCTGGTAACCAGTTTTTTTTATATCATTGGTTCCACCGGTATTACCAATTTTATGGATAACAACACTGCCGAAATATTCCGGTCTCTGGGTACCGGCAGCCGCTTCATCAGTATTGAACGCGGGGTCATCGACCTCAGGGATATTTTTTATTACGCCTCGCTTTCCACCTTTTTTCTCATCCTAAACGGCATATCCCTGGATAGTAAACGCTGGAGCAAAGGGGTCAACACCCACAGCTACCGACAGGCCTTCATTGCCGGCACCGTCTTAATTGCCCTAAACCTGCTGGCAGCCAATCTCTGGCTTAATAAGGTGAATAACGCCCGCCTCGATCTTACCGAAAATCATATATATTCACTGTCGCAAACTACCCGTGACCTGGTCAGCAATCTGCCCGATCCCTTAATTTTAAGGGGCTATTTCAGCGAGAAAACCCATCCGCTCCTATCGCCCCTGGTTCCCAGAATCAAGGACATGCTGCGGGAATACGGTATCGCCTCCAACGGTCATGTACAGGTTTCCTTTGTTGACCCCAAATACAATGAGAAGATGGAGGCAGAAGCCAACCAGGAATACGGCATTAAACCGGTGCCGTTTCAGGTGGCCGGCCGCTATGAGTCATCGGTGGTTAACTCATACTTTAATATCCTGATCAAATACGGCGATCAACATATTGTCCTGGGCTTCAACGATTTGATTGAGGTACGGCAACGGGGAGACGGCCAAATTGATGTCCATCTCCGTAACCTGGAATATGACCTGACCAAATCCATCAAAAAGGTTGTTTATGGCTTTCAGAGCCTTGGCGATGTCTTTGCCAAGGTCAAGCAGCCACTTACCTTAACGGCCATAATCAGCAGGAAATCTCTACCTAAAGAGTTGGCTGAGATGCCAAAGAATATCGACAAGGTCGCCAACGAGTTGGTTAAGGAATCAGATGGCAAGCTGCGCTATACCTCGCTAGATCCGGATGCCGAACCGGCTAAATTGCCGCAATGGCAAAAACGCTTCGGGGTGCAGCCAATCAAGGCCAACTTCTTCTCCAATAATACCTTTTACCTTTACCTGTACCTTACTACGGGCGGCAAAAACCAACGGATCTATCTCACCGCTAATATGGGCGAAGCCAAGATTAAGAAAGAGGTGGCGGCGGTGCTGAAACGGAGTTCTGCCGGCTTCCTGAAGACCATCGGCCTGTGGGTGCCATCCGCCAAAGTATCGCGGCAGATGGCCATGATGGGGCAACAGCCACGGTCGCAATATCAGATTATTCAGCAGACTCTGCCGGAGAATTATAATCTCGAAAAGGTTGACCTCAGTAAGGGCCTGGTTCCGGGTGACATAGATGTCCTGCTCCTGATTGCCCCGCAAAATATGACGAATATGGAGCGTTTCGCCATTGATCAGTATTTAATGAAGGGCGGCGCCGTTGTGGCCCTGGCGGGTAATTATCTCCTTGACCTGAATCCCTACTCCAAGAACTTGCGGGTGAAGGAGGCGAAGAATGGCATTGACGGCCTCCTGAACCATTACGGTATCAAAATTGGTAAATCCCTGGTGATGGACGAGCAGAATGAGCCGTTTCCTATCCCTATAACCCGTAATCTGGGCGGTTTCCAGGTGCAGGAGATCAAACGGCTTGACTACCCATTCTTTGTAGATGTACGAGCGGGCGGCATGGACAAAAAAAGTCCCATTGTCGCTAATCTACCGGCGGTAACCATGAACTGGGCCTCGCCGCTTACCCTGGATAAAAAGAAAAATAAGGAACGTAAGATTATTAGGCTACTGACCTCAAGCCCCAACACCTGGCTGCAAAACAGCACCAATATTCAACCGGATATGCGGCGCTATCCCGGCAGTGGCTTTGCGCCGGGCCAGAATATGAAGAGTGAATTACTGGCCGTGTCCGAGCGGGGTGTCTTCAAAAGCTATTTTGCCCATCGGCCTGACCCCCGCCAGGTAGAGCGCGAAAAAGAGGCTAAAAGCAAAAAGGGCGATAAGGGCAAGGTGACTCTGCCCACGGGGCCGGTTATCAAAAAATCACCTGAATCCGCCCGTCTGGTGGTTGTGGGCAGCTCCGAGTTTATTAACGATACGGTAATTCAGATTTCCCGCTCCATCAGCCAGGATCGCTTCTTGAACAATATCGGCTTTCTGCAAAATTCGGTGGATTGGGCCGTTGAGGATGAGGATCTTCTAAGTATTCGTTCCCGTGGCACTCAGACCCGTCTGCTCATGCCGCTTACCCATAGGCAGCAGATTTTCTGGGAGTGGTTAAACTACATCATCGCCCTCTTGGCCCTTGTTCTTATCAGTCTTTACGGCGGCCTGCGGCGTCGTAAGGAAAAACCGATGATTCTTGAACCACAACAGGCATAGGGGAGATAAAAATGAATACGAAAAAGAATATAGGCCTTTTGGTACTGCTTATTGTGCAGGCGGCACTTATTATTTACCTCTATCAGCCAGGCCGCAATGCCGCACAGCCGGCAGCCGCTATCTTCAACGGCTTGCGGGCGGATATGATTAAGTCACTAACCATTACCGATGATAGCGCGAAATCCGTTCATTTGACCAAAGTTGCTGGACACTGGACAGTGGGAGAGAATAATTATCCTGCTGACAGCAGTAAAATAAAGGGCATCATGCGGCGCCTCAGCAAACTGAAAAAGTCTCGCCTGGTCTCACGCAGCAGGGGCAGTCACAGTCGTTTAAAGGTAGGTGAGCAGATGTTTAGGCGCAAGGTCACCATGACAAAGGGGAATGGCAAGAAGCTCACCTTTTTCCTGGGCGCCTCACCATCTTCCAAGACCATTTACCTGCGCCGCGCCGGGGATAACGATGTTTATGAGGTCAGCGGTCTCACCACCTGGCAGCTACAGACAGATAATAATTCCTGGTGGCAGACGCAATATGTGACCGTTAACCAGGCCAAGCTCCAAAGTCTTACAATTAAAGGTAAAGGAAATATAACTCTTACCCGTACCACCAAAGGTAATTGGCAGTTGACCGGCGCCCCGGCAAACAGTAAAATGAACAGCAAGCGGCTTGGTAAACTCCTGGATACAATAAGTGATATATTCATCACCGGCTACGAAGCTAAAGATTTTACCCCTCCGGGTAAAGCCGCTGCCACAATCGCCTATAAAACCAAGAATAAGAATTTTAAGCTACAGATCTGGGCAGGTAAGGACAAAAAGGCCGATACGCAGATTATTAAAAATTCAATGTCCAAGTTCTATGCCAAGATTAGCTCCTATATTTTGCAGGATACCTTGAAATTAAAGCAGGCGGATTTGCTCACAAAGCCTAAACATTGACCTCTGAAGCTACCAATATGATTCGTATCCGGGGTGCCCGGATGCATAATCTGAAAAACATCAGCCTGGATCTGCCACGGGAAAAATTCATTGTCTTTACCGGCCTTTCCGGCTCCGGCAAATCAACGCTGGCCTTCGACACCCTTTATGCCGAAGGCCAGCGCCGTTATGTAGAGTCTCTTTCTACCTACGCCCGCCAGTTCCTGGGCCAGATGGACAAGCCGGAGGTAGATACCTTGGAGGGCCTTTCCCCCGCCGTCTCCATTGAACAGCGCACCACCAACCGCAACCCACGCTCCACAGTGGGAACCACCACTGAAATATACGATTATCTGCGTCTTCTCTATGCCAGGGTGGGCACGCCTTTCTGCCCGAAATGCGGCCGCCAAATCCAGGCGCAAAGTATCCAGGAAATGACCACCAGTCTTATGGCCCGGCCACCCGGCAGCAAGATGATCCTGCTAGCTCCCATAGTGGATGCCAAAAAAGGCAGTCATGCTGAGGTATTCAACCGGCTGCGCCAGGCAGGTTATGTGCGGGTGCGGGTGGACGCTGAATTACGCACCCTGGATCGGCAAATCAGCCTGGAAAAAAATAAGCGCCACACCATTGCGGTGGTTGTTGACCGGCTTATCGTTAAAGAGACTATCCAACGACGGCTAGCCGAATCCGTAGCCACTGCGGTTGAACTTTCACAGGGGCTGTTGTTGGTAAACTTCCCAGATAAGGGTGAGGAGATTCTCTTAAGTGAACGGGCCTCGTGCATCTCCTGCGGCATCAGTCTGCCCGACCTGTCACCACAGCTTTTTTCCTTTAATAATCCCAAGGGCGCCTGCCCGGCCTGCGATGGTCTGGGGCATAAGCAGTTTTTTGATCCAGATCTGGTGGTACCCGATCCATCTCTGAGCCTAAAACAGGGGGCGGTAGCACCCTGGAAGAACCGCTCCGCCAACTCTTACTCCAGTCAATTATTGAACGCCCTGGCGGAACAATATAAGTTTAAGTTGGATACCCCTTTTAATAAATTACCGAAAAAGGCGCGGCAGGCCATTCTCTTCGGCACCGGCAACAAGATAATCTCCTTTGTCTATGAACGGCGGCGGCGTTCCATAACCTACGCCAAACCCTATGAGGGCCTAATTCCGCAACTGACTAGACGTTATAAAGATACGGCATCCGGCCTGATTAGGGAGGGTTTGGATCAATTTTTGAACGTACAGCCCTGCCCGGACTGCCGGGGCGCCCGTTTAAATCCTGCTAGCCTGGCCGTCTGTTTTAACGGCAAAAACATCTTCGCCTTAACCAGTATGAGCATTGATAATTTGGCCGCCGATATGGCCCAAATAACCCTGCAAGGCCAGAATAAGATCATCGCCGCTCCCATATTAAAAGAAATCAATGAACGCCTGCATTTTCTAACCGGCGTGGGTCTTGGTTACCTCTCTCTGTCCCGCAGCGCCGCCACCCTCTCCGGCGGTGAGTTTCAGCGTATCCGCCTAGCCTCACAAATAGGCACCTCGCTCATGGGGGTGCTGTATATTCTGGACGAACCAAGTATCGGTCTCCATCAACGTGATAACCAGCGCCTGATTAAGGCTCTTACCCGTCTGCGTGATATTGGTAATACCGTGATAGTGGTGGAACACGATGCCGAGACCATTATGGCCGCCGATCATGTTTTAGATATGGGGCCGGGCGCGGGCATCCACGGCGGTGAAATAGTCTTTAACGGCCCGGCAAATAAGCTTTGCGCCGAAAAGGCATCGATCACCGGCGGCTATCTCTCCGGCCGCCTGCGTATCGCCCTGCCCCCAAAACGCCGCAAGGCCGCCCACGGCCGTAAAATCACCATAAAAGAGGCACGGGCCAATAATTTGGCCGGGATAACAATCTCCTTCCCGGTGGGTGTCATGACCTGCGTCACCGGCGTTTCCGGCTCCGGCAAAAGCTCCCTGGTCATGGAGACCCTGTATAAGGGGGCAGCGAACCGCCTGCACAGGCCACAGGGCCCGGTGGGGCTATGCAAAACTATTACCGGACTACAGCACATCGATAAGGTAATTAATATTGATCAAGCCCCCATTGGCCGCACGCCTCGCTCCAATCCCGCCACCTATACCGGCGCTTTGACGCCCATCCGGGAGTTGCTGGCCCGCTTGCCTGAGGCCAGGGCCAGAGGCTATAAATCAGGCCGCTTCAGCTTCAATATCAGGGGCGGCCGCTGTGAGGCCTGCGAAGGTGAGGGGGTGATCAAAATTGCCATGCATTTCCTAGCCGATATTTATGTAACCTGCGAAGCCTGCCAAGGCAAACGCTATAATCTGGACACCCTGGATATTCTGTACAGAGGCAAGAATATAGCCGATATCCTGGCCATGAATGTGGAGGAAGCTCTCGCTTTTTTTAAGAATATTCCCCCCATCAAAAACCGCCTCCAAACCCTCTTTGATGTGGGCTTGTCCTATATCTCTCTAGGTCAGTCGTCAGTTACTCTGTCCGGCGGAGAAGCCCAACGGATAAAACTAGCCAAGGAATTGAGCAAAAGAAGCACCGGCCGTACCCTCTATGTCTTGGATGAGCCAACCACCGGCCTGCACCCGGCCGACATTCAACATCTCCTGAATGTCTTAAACCGCCTGGTTGATTCCGGCAATACGGTGGTGGTCATCGAGCATAATCTGGATGTGATTAAAACGGCAGATTATGTGATTGACCTGGGCCCGGAGGGCGGGGACGGAGGCGGGCTGATCGTCGCGGCCGGCACCCCAAGGGAGGTGGCCAATGAGCCGCGTTCATATACCGGTAAATTCCTGCGACCAGAATTGAACTTATAAGCTACAAATTTGCGCAAGCATTTTTACATATATTCAGTTATATGTAAAAAACAAATCAACTCAAAAATTAAACCATAACAGGAAAAACAATGGCTGACAAAAAAACTGCAAATACCAATGAGACCACTGAACCGGCTATATTCAGGCTGCAAAAACTATATATTAAAGATATCTCATTTGAAAATCCCAACGCCCCTGCCTGCTTTGCCGCTCAGCAGGACAGTCAACCCAAGGTTGAGGTAAATTTAGGCCTGGAAAATAAGAAATTGGACGATGACAATTACGAGGTAACGGTGAAGATTACCGCCAAGGTTACTCAGGGTGATGAGGCGAAGGTCTTATTCATTATTGAAATTGAACATTGCGGCATTTTTACCATTAAGAACATCCCTGCTGAACACATAAATACCGTTCTGGCAGTTGACTGTCCCACCATGATGTTCCCATATACCCGCCAGATTATCAGCCAGATGACAGTTGATGGCGGCTTTGTGCCATTTCTGCTAGAGCCGGTTAACTTTATGGCTCTGTTTCAGAACGCCCAGAAGCAACAGGCGGACAAACAACAACAATAATTCCGTTGGATATGGGGTCTAGGGGGCTAAAAACCATTGGTGGTTGGACCATGTCCTGTGGCGTAATTAGGGGTTGTTATCTTTAAATTTTTGCCGGCATTCCTGACTGCAAAAATAATAGGTCTTGCCATGCGATTTTAAACATTCCGAATCCTTTTGGGGGACATAGGTGTGACAAACCGGATCCTCCACCAAGAGGTCATCCATATTTTGCCCCTGTCGGCCTGCCACATGGTTTCGGCCTTTTTCCGGGCGGGTCAACAGCCGGTAGATCAGGTAGATCAAACCGGCAATAATGGCTAATCGAAATGGTCCCATTTATTAGTCATTCCAGGTTATTTTTTTTATCTCCTGTCCAACAGCCGCTGCTAGCAGGCGCCGCATCTGGCGGCTGCTCTGCCCGGCTACCGGGTGGAGATGGTCAGGAGCTAACTCCACGAGAGGAGCTAGCACGAAGAGGCGATTGGCAATTTCAGGATGGGGCAGGATCAGACTGGCGGTGTGGCAAACCAAATCATCGTAATAGAGTATATCCAGGTCTATCATTCTGTCCTTACCCAGAGAACGGTCACGGCCCATATCCCTTTCCACGTTAAGCAATACAGCCAATAGATCGTCCGGCGCGATTGAGGTCTGGAGAACCCCAACGGCGTTGGTGAACCACTGAGTTGATGTCATGCCCACCGGCGTACTGAGATAGGGAGAGGACAGGCCGATTCTATTAAGCCTAGCCGCTGTCCCCAAGCGTTGCCAGGCTTCCTGTAAATTGGCCCGGCCGTCACCCAAATTAGAACCTAAGCCAATAAAGACCAGGGACATTAGAAATCCTGCAGCCCCAACACATCAAACATATCATACATACCATTGGCCCGGCTAGCTATCCAGGCGGCGGCAACAGCGGCACCCTTGGCAAAATTATCCCGGCTCTGCGCCCGATGGCTGAGTTCCAAACGCTCGCCAGCACCGATAAAATAGACCGTATGCTCGCCGACAATGTCGCCGCCGCGAATGGTCTGGATACCGATTTCCGCATCGGTTCTCTCGCCGATAATTCCATGCCGGGCCATTACTCCAACCTCATCCAGATCTCTATTAACGGCATCGGCCATTATCTCACCAAGCTTTAAAGCCGTGCCGCTAGGGGCGTCCTTTTTCAGCCGGTGATGGGCCTCAACAATCTCCATGTCATAGGAATCGCCCAAAACAGAGGCCATCTTTGCGGCAATCTTAAAGAGGACATTCACCCCCACACTCATATTGGGGGCCTGGACGCAGGGGAAATTCTGGCTCAAATTCCGCAATTCCGCCAATTCTTCGTTGGTCAGACCCGTTGTACCGATGACCATGGCTTTTTTATGCTCCGCCGCCAATCGGGCGATCTTTATAGTGGCCTCGTGGAAGGTAAAGTCAATTATCACATCACCCTGACCAATAATGGCGGCAGGGTCATCAACAATCTTGATACCGGAATGACCGTAACCGCCAATCTCCCCTAAATCCAGACCAACCTCAGGCGCGCCCGGACGCTCAAAGCCGCCCACGACCTCCAGATCCTTATGCTGGTTAACCATACAGCCAATCCGTCGTCCCATGCGACCGGCCGCCCCGGCAATAATAACTTTAGTCATCTCTTAACTCCCCAACAGGCCATATTGGCAAACGGTCTTTTTCAACCTGTCAAAATTAACGGCGCTCATGGGCGCCAATGGCAGCCTGGGCGCTCCTGATTTAATCTTACCCATTAATTCCAGAGTGGCCTTGGCCGGCACCGGATTACATTCATAAAACATGGCCTGCATCAGGGGAAAGAGCTTATAATGCAAGTCCCTGGCTTTGCCGAAATCACCCGCCAGAGCCAGATTAATCATCTCAGCCATATCCTTGGGTGCCACATTTGAGGTTACAGAAATTAACCCCTTACCACCAATGGCAACGGTGGCCATTGAGGTGAAATCATCGCCGGAGAGAACGGCAAAGTCATCGGGACAGAGGCGAATAACCTCACTTATCTGGTTCAAATTAGCGGTGGCCTCTTTGATGCCAACGATATTGTCAATCTGAGCGCAGCGAGCCACCGTCTCCGGCAGCATATTCACCCCGGTACGAGAGGGAACATTGTACATAATAATGGGAATATCCACCGCCTCAGCCGCCGCCTTAAAATGCCGGTACAGCCCGTCTTGAGAAGGGCGATTATAATAGGGGGTAATCATCAGAGAACCGGCGGCGCCTGCCGCCTTGGCATGTTTGGTCAGCTCAATGGTCTCGCTAGTGCTGTTGGAGCCGGTGCCGGCCAGCACCGGTGTCCGACCATTGACCGTCCTGACGGTCAATTCAACGACCTTATGGTGTTCCGCATGACTAAGAGTTGCCGACTCTCCGGTGGTACCGCAAGGCACAATACCGTTAGTACCGTTAGTCACCTGAAAATCAACCAGGTCACATAACCCCTGCTCATCCAATTTGCCATCTATGAATGGCGTTACGATGGCTACATACGCCCCTTTAAATTCCGTCATTTTTCTTCCTCACTTATTTTTATCATGGCACTGTTCATGAAACAATGCCCCTTGCATTAATCGGCCTTCACAGACTGTCAGGGCAGGGCCTTCCAGATAAACATTATCTGCGTCTCCGTCCTTGTTCAGACAAAAATGAATATAGAGAGAATCACCGCCGGCAGTAATAACCCGTGCCGGAGACAGCGCCTGCCGGGTGTGAGCGGCAATAAGGGCCGCTGCCACCGCGCCGGTGCCGCAGGCCATGGTCTCACCTTCCACCCCGCGTTCGTAAGTTCGGGCATACATATGCTCTCCCCGCATCTCAACGAAATTGACATTGGCCCCAGCCGGTTGATAAATTGGGTGATTACGAATCGCACGTCCCATCTCCATTACCGGCACCAGGTTAATATCATCAACAAAGACAACTACATGAGGCACCCCGGTATTTATATGATGAACCGTGATTTGCCGATCGTTGACCGTAATCTGCTGCTCAAGCCGCCGGTCGGTGGGCGGCGTCATCTTAATTTTCACAGCCGCCCCGATGATTTCCGCCTCAATCACCCCCGCCGCCGTTTGAAATCGCATTGCCGCCGGGGCAATCCCCGTATCGTAAGCAAAACGGGCCGCGCAACGCGCCCCATTACCGCACATCTCCGCCAAACTGCCATCGGCATTGTAGAAATGCCAGCAAAAATCCACCCGTGGGTCTTTGCCGATGAGGATAAGACCATCGGCTCCAATTGAAAATCTCCGGCGGCAGACCAAACGGGCCAGTTCCGCCATCTCATTCTTAACTAAAAAAGGCTCTCGATGATCAATAATAATAAAGTCATTTCCCGCCCCATTCATCTTGGTAAACGGTATAGGCATTCCCCGGCCGTTCCACCTTCCGTCCTCTGTCATCGGAAGTCTCCGCTTATCCATTCTCTGAGCCTGTTTCACCCCTGATTAAATCGGCAAAGGTTTCTCTTTTTCTGATCACCTGAAAGTCTCCACCCTTGACCATTACCTCGGCCGCCCGGGGCCGTGAATTATAATTGGAGGACATGGTGAATCCGTAGGCCCCGGCACTCATTACCGCCAACAGATCCCCCGGCTCACAGACCGGCGCCATACGGCCCCTGGCCAAAAAATCACCACTCTCACAAATCGGCCCGACAATATCCGCTTCCTGGCGGTCGTCCCGCGCCTCAAGCACGGGCAATATATCGTGGTAGGCATTATATAAACTGGGACGGGCCAGATCATTCATGCCGGCATCAACAATGATAAAGTTTTTCCCGGTGGCCTTGGTATAAATAACCCTGGTTACCAGAATTCCGGCGTTACCGACTATAACGCGTCCAGGTTCTATTATCAAGGTACAGTCAAGCCCCGCCATGGCCTCTTTAAGAGCGGCGGCATACTCTGCGGGCGGCGGTGGTTTTTCCTGCTCGTATTGAATCCCCAGGCCGCCGCCCATATCGAGATATTTAATCTCAATGCCGGATTTGGCAAGTTCTTTTATAAAGCCAATCACCTTGTGCAGGGACTCTATAAAAGGCGCTACCGTGGTCAATTGCGAACCAATATGGCAGCTAACGCCAACAACTTCAATATTGGCCATATCTGCGGCAGCCTGATATATATGCGCCGCCGCCTCAATGGCAATACCGAATTTATTGCTGGCCAGACCGGTGGAAATATAGGCATGGGTCTGGGGATCAACATCCGGATTTACCCGCAGGGCAACGGGGGCTTTTAAGTTA
Organism: Deltaproteobacteria bacterium; assembly: GCA_013151175.1. Classification (GTDB taxonomy): domain Bacteria; phylum Desulfobacterota; class Desulfobulbia; order Desulfobulbales; family VMSU01; genus JAADIV01. Next base: position 21,314 of record JAADIV010000024.1, read on the forward strand.
AGCCTGGCCGCCACCTCCTGCAATGCCGCCAATTCCTGCACCGATTCCACATTAAACATTAAAATGCCGGTGGTGAGGGCATAATGCAACTCCTCTGCCGTCTTACCCACCCCGGAATAGACAATTTTCTTTGGGGCAATCCCCGCCTTAACGGCCCGAAACAACTCGCCGCCCGACACGATATCGGCGCCGCTGCCCATACCGCCAAACATTTCCAGGATTGAGAGATTTGAGCATGATTTTACCGCAAAACAGGTGATATGGTCAACATCGGCAAAGGCCTGGTCAACGGCCTGAAAATGCCTGGTCAAAGTGGCAGCGCTATAGAGATAAAAAGGGGTACCGACAGCTTGAGCGATGACCGGCACCGGCACATCTTCGGCATATAGCAAGCCCTGTTTATAGTCAAAATGATTCATATATCATCTCCTGGGAGAATAGACTTTCGTTGGTGGGAGTAGCCCGGTCAAAAGACGTAATGGCGTAATACCACTTGGTTACTCCGGCGGGTGGCTGCCGGTCAATAAATGAGTTGGCGGCCGCATCCACCTCTCCGATCAAAGCCAATTTACCGCCGGCTGGACGGCGATAAACCTTATATCCCGCCAAATCCGCGCTGATTGTCCGTTCCCACAATATCTTAATACCTGCCGCTACCTTGACGACAACCAAATTACGGGGCGGCGGCGGGGCCGTTAAGTCATGAGGCCTGGCCGTAACAATGTCGCTGGCCAACCCCTCGACTCCAACCTTGCCCCGTTGGAGTACAGCCGCAACCCGATAGAAATAACGTCTGCCGTTAAGCAGCCCGACATCGCTAAAAAATGGGTTCTCTGCCGGTCTGTCGATGACGCGCAAATCATTGGCATGCAGGCCGCGATACACCCGGTAACGCAGACCGTTGGTCAGCGGCTCACCATTCACTAGCCTGGTCACCACCTGCCACCTCAAATTAACCTGCTGATCCCCGGCTTTGGCCTGGAGTTCCCTTGGGGCCTCAGGCGGGGAGAACCAGAGAAAGGCCGCCTGATTCGAATCAGCGCTGATTAAACGCCAACCCGCCTTGGTTCTTATCTTGTAAATATACCGATAACCCGGCCGCAAAAGGGTTTCAGAATATCGCCCCCTACCATCATCGCCTCTTTGCCTGACCTGTTCTAGAGATAGTGCAATAGTGCTGGTAAAAGACACCGGACATGTCTGGCAGGTATCCTCCGGCACTACCGCCCGCAGTAATTGGAAGGACTTGATCTGTGGCAGCCTGGAACCGACAGTGGTATGTGTCGGAATCGTCCAGCTCAGCACAATCTTATTGCCGTCCTGATGGGCGCTGAGGTCGGTTATGGGAAGTGGCACAGCATTCTGCGGCGGAATGGGCAAAGTCTTGCGGCCACAGCCATAGAAGGACAAAACAGCCAGACACAGGAGGCAAATGCTAAAAATACGGCTCCGTAAATTTAGAAAAAATCGATCCACTAAAGGTTCAACTCCCTTTCCGCCAATTCAAGGGCCGCCGCCACGGTCTTGCCGGCAGTGCCGCCTGCCGATACCCGGCTGTTTACCGAACCGGAGGCGGAAAGTACCGCAAAAACGTCATCTGAAATTTTATCGGAAAACTGGCGCAGATCATCAAGGCTCATCTCATGCAATTCCCTGCCCTGCGCCAAACCGTAGGCCACGGTGCGGCCGACAATGGCGTGTGCCTGCCGAAAAGGAATATTCTGCCGCACCAGGTAATCCGCCAAATCCGTGGCCGTCATATAGCCGCCAACGGTGGCCTGAGCCAGACGCTCCTGCTGAAACTCGAGATGGGCCAAAAGTTCCGTCATAATCCCAAGACTTGGCCCAACCGTATCAATGGTATCAAACAGCGGCTCCTTGTCCTCCTGCAAATCCCGGTTATAGGTCATTGGCAGACCCTTCATCAGGGTAAGCAGGGCCATTAAATTACCTGTAACCCGACCAGTTTTACCACGAATCAACTCAGGAATATCGGGATTTTTTTTCTGAGGCATGATACTGCTGCCGGTACAAAAACTATCCGCCAGACGAATAAAAGAGAACTCCTCACTGGCCCACAGCACCAGTTCTTCAGACAGGCGGCTGAGATGCAGCTGAATCATGGCCGCAGTCGATAAAAATTCAATCACAAAATCACGATCCGCCACTGAATCCATACTATTGGCGGACACCACCGGAAATCCTAGCTGCTCCGCCACATAATGCCGGTCAATAGGCAGGCCGGTACCGGCCAGGGCGGCAGCGCCAAGGGGCAGAACATTGATCCGCTTAAGACCATCGGCCAGACGGGCGCGATCACGACCGAACATCTCATAATAGGCCAGAAGATGGTGGGCTACCAAGACGGGTTGGGCTCTCTGCATATGGGTATAGCCCGGCATTATGGTATGCTGATATTTACGGGCCAGACGCACCAGACTGCGCCGTAATTCCAACAGCAAATTTTGGAAATGACCGGTTTCGGCCCGCAGATAGAGCCTGATATCCAGGGCGACCTGATCGTTACGACTGCGGGCGGTATGCAGCCGCTCTCCGGCAGCGCCAATCTTATCAGCCAAGGCCTTTTCAATATTCATGTGAATATCTTCCAACTCCGTCTTGAAGACAAAATCACCCCGCTCAATCTCACCCTCTATCTCAGTAAGCCCACTGGTAATGGCCTCGCATTCCGCCTCGGTTATCAGCCCCTGCCGGGCCAACATCCGGGCGTGGGCCTGGCTGCCGGCAATATCGTATTTATAAAGCCGCGAATCGTACTGAATAGAGGCGGTAAAGGCCTCCACCGAAGCGGCGGTGCGCTCCTGAAAACGGCCGCCCCAAAGCTTGCCGGCTCCATTTGTGGATTTGCTCATTTATTAATTCCCTTTTTATTTAAAGCCTGAATCGTTAGGCGCAGGGCATTTAAACGAATAAAACCCGCCGCATCGGACTGGGTATAAACATCGTCCTCCTCAAAGGTGGCAAAGCTTTCCTGGTAAAGAGAATTAGCTGATTTCCGCCCCACGGGAATGCAATTACCCTTGTAGAGTTTCAAGCGGACAACTCCATTCACCGTTGCCTGGGCGGCATCCATGGTCTTCTGCATCAGCTCCATTTCCGGGGCAAACCAGAAGCCGTTATAGATCATCTCACTGTATTTTGGCGTCAGACTGTCACGAATCTTCATGACCTCCCGATCCAGGGTTATGGTCTCTAAATCCCGGTGGGCGATCCGCAGAATTGTACCGCCCGGTGTCTCATAGACCCCCCTTGACTTCATACCGACAAACCTGTTTTCCACCATATCCAGGCGGCCAATTGCATTCTCCCCGCCCAATTTATTGAGGCGGCTCAGCATAGCGGCTGGCGCTAAGATTTCGCCGTCAATGGCTACCGGATTGCCCTGCCTAAATTCTAACTCAATGTAGGTGGCCTTGTCAGGCGCCGTCTCCGGCG
>JAADIV010000142.1 GCA_013151175.1 Deltaproteobacteria bacterium
ACACTCACAGCCTTGAATAGAGCCTCGCAAAGCCATAGGTATGCCGGCGGCATTGGTCTGATTATCTGGGCAAACGCGGTGGCCGGGGGGCCGGCGTTTGCGGACCTGCTGCCCCAAACGGGATTTCCCGATATAGAGGCCGACAATCTTATCCCGCGCCTGACCACGATGGAATCGGCCTGGCTGCTCAGTGGTTTACTGCACGAATATAAACGCCTGCCGACAGAATCTGTCAAACAAATAATTTTAATTGTTCTAACTGAGGTCAGCGCGAGATTTAATTCGCAAACAGCTTTATTTCGGCATGCCACTGACCGGGCCTCAATAAAAGAGCGCTTGCGCGGCCATATTGCCAATTTCGCGGATCAGATATATTCCGTCCAGGCCCTTTCCTATGCCGCCATTGTTCTGGAGGAGGCGACGCCATTAAATATTGCCAGAAACTGCGCCCTTCGTCTGATTGAGCTGCAGGGGCCGCTGGGGCAATGGTGGTGGCACTATAACTCGGAATCCGGCGCAGTTTCCCAGGCCTTCCCCATATATTCGGTTCATCAACACGCCATGGCCCCGATGAGCTTAATGGCGCTAAGCGCCGCCGGGGGTGGTGATTTTGGCAATACTATCTCCCTCAGCCGACGCTGGCTAAGTGATAACGAGTTGGCGGTAAATCTATTGGATCGGGAAAAAGGCACTATCTGGCGGGATATCCAGCCCGAGGTGAATAGTCTGCAGAAGTCCTGCGCTAATGCCCTTGAGGTGCTGGGCCGCCATTATGATATTTACAAAGATTTATCGACTGATTTATTAAAGATTAACTACGAGACCAGGCCGTATGAATGGGCCTGGTGTCTCTTTGCCGGTGCCATGGCTGCCGGTACACTGCCACCACAATTTATTGCCTGATGAGCGTCGAACGTCTGAAATTTCTGGATTGTCCTCTGGATTCAATTACCCATGGGCAGGCTGTTGACCAATGCCTGAGCTGGTGCCATGGCCGGCGTCAACCCCATACGATTATTACCGTTAATGCCGCTATCTTGACTATGATGCATGATGACCGGCAGATTTTTCAGGCATGTACGGCGGGTGATTTGATTCTGGCGGACGGGATGTCGGTTATCTGGGGCGCCAAATTATCCGGCACCCCGCTGGTGGAGCGCGTTGCCGGGGTTGATCTGATGGCCGGTCTGTTAGAGGCCGCCTCCCAACACCGGCTGCGGGTCTTTTTCCTCGGTGCCGGAGAGGAAGTGGTGAGCAGACTTATTGCTGTCTGTCATGATAAATATCCGGGACTGGTTGTAACCGGTTACCGCAACGGCTATTTCGCCGATGATAAACATGACGAAATAATAAGTTTAATCAGGGACAGTGGCGCCGACTTTCTCTTTGTGGGCATGCCCTCGCCATTTAAGGAGATATGGTGCGAGAAGCACCGGGAACAATTAAATATTCCGGTAATAATGGGGGTTGGCGGCAGCTTTGATGTATTGGCTGGTTTCATAAAAAGGGCGCCGGTCTGGCTGCAGAATATCGGTATGGAGTGGTTTTGGCGCTTTTTACAGGAACCCCGTAAGATGTGGCGGCGTTATCTGGTCACCAACAGCCTTTTTATCTGGCAAACCATCGTCTGGGCCAAAGGCCGACGCAACAAATAAAAACTATGACGTCACGAGAAACTAAAAAGATAGCCGTAATTATGGGTACCCGGCCGGAGGCCATAAAGCTGGCCCCGGTTATTAAAGAGCTTGAGACGGCGGAGCGTTTGACGCCGCTGGTGGTTTCCACCGACCAGCACCGGGAGATGCTGTTGCAGGTGGTGGAGACCTTTGACATCGGGATCACGGTAAATCTTGATATCATGCAGCCCGACCAGTCCCTTGCCGCCCTGTCCGCTCGCCTGTTGCAGGGGCTGGACAGCTGGCTTGAACGAGCCGCACCCGATATGCTTGTGGTGCAGGGCGACACCACGACGGTACTGATTGCCGCCCTGGCCGCCTTTTATCGGCGTATTCCCCTGGCCTATGTCGAGGCGGGGCTTAGAACCGGCAATATGTATTCCCCCTTTCCGGAAGAGGCCAACCGCAGACTTGCTACTCCTCTGATGGCCCTGTACTTTGCCCCCACGGCTGAGGCTCACCAGAATCTATTGGCCGAGGGTATTGATGATAAGCGTATCACCGTTACCGGTAATACCGTCATTGATGCCTTGCAAATGGAAAGCAGGCGGCAGGAGGCGGCCGATATCCGGCGGCATATAATATATGGACAATTAGCCGGGGTAATTGCCCCTGACTGGCAGGAACGGCCCTATGTCTTAATTACCGGTCACCGCCGGGAGAACTTTGGGGCCGGCTTCAGACAGATCTGCCGGGGGCTGCTCACCCTGGCCGCCAGATTCAAGGATATACGTTTTATATATCCTCTTCATCTTAACCCCAACGTGCAACATCCGGTGCAGGAATTAATGGGAGAGGCCAGCAATATCTTCTTGATTCCGCCGCAGGGATATCCCCAGTTTGTGGCATTAATGAAGCATTGCCGTCTCATTTTGACCGATTCAGGCGGGGTGCAGGAGGAGGCCTCATCGCTTGGCAAGCCAGTTCTGGTGATGCGCGACACCACTGAGAGGCCGGAGGGGGTTAAGTCCGGCATCGTTAAGCTCGTTGGCGCCAGGGCCGATTCCATCGTCAGGGAGACCACGGAGTTATTACTTAATCCGGCGGCCTATGAAAAAATGAGCCGGCGGGCCAACCCTTACGGAGATGGCAGGGCGTCCGGCAGAATTGTCGAGGCAATAACCAGGTTTTTTTATGAATCATAGAAGGGGATTAGAGACAACTACAGGGCAGGAAGGGCAGACGCCCGCCCCATCTTTTCTGATTACAATAGACACCGAGGGCGATAATCTCTGGGCCGGCCCCCATGAAATTACTACCCGGAACGCCCGTTTCCTGCCCCGCTTTCAAAAGCTTTGCGAACGGTTTTCCTTTAAGCCCACCTATCTGACCAATTATGAAATGGCCAGGGATCCGTTCTTTGTCGACTTTGGCCGGGATATTCTGGCACGGGACAGCGGCGAGATCGGCATGCACCTGCATCCCTTAAATTCGCCGCCGACAAAACCGCTTACTGCAGATGACCACCGTTACCAGCCCTATCTCTTTGAATATCCCACCCCGGTCATCAGAGATAAAATCGTCTATTTGACCGATCTGCTGACGGAGGTCTTTCAATGTCGGATGCTGTCCCATCGGGCCGGGCGCTGGGCCTTTAACGAGACATACGCCCGGATATTGCTTGATCTGGGGTACCGGGTCGACTGTTCGGTCACCCCGCACATCTCCTGGCGGGAGTATCCGGGTGATCCAGCTCAGAACGGCGGCGCCGATTTCTTCCTGTTCCCGGAGGATCATTATTTTATGGATCTAAATGATATCGGTCGGAGCGGTCAATCCAGCCTGTTGGAAATACCCGTGACGGTGTTTGACACGGCGCCGGCGCCCATACGCCTCATTAAAAAAAAATTCCGGCGGGCCGCTTTTATTCACCGGCTGGCAAACAAGATATTCCCGACAATCTGGCTGCGCCCCGCCAAGGGAAATCGGCGGCGGCTGTTCCAGACCGTTGCCCTGGCCGAGAGGCTGCAAAAAGACCATCTCATGTTCATGCTGCACTCTTCCGAATTTATGCCCGGCGGCAGCCCTACTTTTCTAAATGAGCGGGATATCGAACAGCTTTACGCGGATATAGAGGTGTTATTTGAGCGGATAGCCCGCCGTTTCAGCGGCCGGACGCTCACTGAATTCTACTATCTGGTCAACAAATAATCTAACTGCTCACCCCATGACCGCCAAAACGGCAATAATCACCAAAATTGTAACTGCAAACGTAACTATTCAGCGTGATGTATAAAAGTAACAATAACCGCCATAGCGCTAAACCGCCCCCATTAGTCAGTATCATCACGGTATGTTTTAATTCAGAACTATACCTGGAGCAAACCATCCAATCGGTCTTAGGGCAGACATACGAGCATATTGAGTATATCGTGATCGACGGCGGCTCAACGGATAACACCATCAATATCATCAAGAAATACGAGGCGCGTATCTCTAAATGGCTTAGTGAACCGGATGAAAATATGTACGATGCCATTAACAAGGGGATGGCTTTAGTGACCGGCGACTATTGGGCGGTGCTGAATTCAGACGACACTTATCTAACCGACACGGTGCAGACTGTGGCCGATTTTTTCAACCGACACCCCGACATCAAGGTCTTCACCGGGGCCGAGCGCATGATAGATGAAAACAATAAATATATTTATACCCGATACCCGCCCAAATTCAGCGTCAACTCCATGATTCGCCTGAGGACCAACGGCATTATCTCTCATCCCGCCACCTTTCTCAGCCGGGAGGTTATGAGGACGGTGGGTAAATTCAACTGTGCCTATCAGGTTATCGCCGATTATGATTTTCTGATCCGGGTAGGACTGCGCTATCATATTGCCCACAGCCGGCGGCCGCTGCTTAATTTTCGTCTGCATAGCGGTCAGTTGAGCATGGATTATAGTCAGGTGGCTGCCAGGGAAAAAGACCGGCAGGCAATCGTTTCGTACTACAGCAGAAAAAATTGTGTTAATATGAATCTGGTCTGGTGGGACTGGATACGAATAAATCTGGCCAATCCACATTATTTCTGTCAGAGACAATTAACAAAAATAAGGCGTCTTCTCGGGGGGCGGATAGATGCGGGAAAATCAAGCTGCCTATAATAGTGAGGCGGTAATCGGGCAATACCGACAGATGCATGACCTGCAGAGGCCGGAGAGGGCAATCATTAAGGAAACCGAAGAACGGCTGCGGGCTTGCCGATTGCTTGATATCGGCGTCGGCGCCGGCCGGACAACGCCGCATTTCGGCAGGGATGCCGCTTATTATTTAGGGATAGACAGCGCCCCGCAGATGATTCAGGCCTGTACCGAAAACGATCATTATCAGAGGGACACGTATCACTTCCGGGTAATGGATGCTGTGAATATGCTGGAGTTGGATGAAGCTCCTTTCGATTATGCCCTGTTCAGTTATAACGGCATTGACCTGGTCGATGATTCAGAACGGCGGATTATCTTCAATAATCTCAAAAAGATGCTCAAACATGATGGCTGTCTGGTTTTTTCCAGCCATAATATCTTGTCATTAAACGATCTGTTTTGCATTCATCGTTACGATACCTCGATGTCATTATTACGGAATATTTACTGGCTGTTGAAGGAACGCTATTATCGGCGGCTCTTCGAACAGCAGCATCCGCCCTGGCCGCCGGATATTGATTTTAAATTGATTCACGATGGTTCGATTAATTTTAAGACCATCACCTATTATATAAGACCCTCATTTCAGATCAGGCAGCTACAGGAACATGGCTTTCATTCTATTCGGGCCTTTTCTATCTCCGGGGCCGAAATCATGTTAAAGGATTTGGATCTTATAACCGACCCCTGGGTATATTTTCTCTGTTTCAACGCCTGAAGGGATAAGGGAAGGCGTAAGGAAGGAC
>JAADIV010000177.1:0-5553 GCA_013151175.1 Deltaproteobacteria bacterium
TTCGTGATGGGCGGGTGGCGGTTGATGGCGTAACCGTGACGGAGATGGGCCTCAAAGTCGAATCAAAATGTCAGCGGATCACCGTTGACCGTAAACCCATTATTCGTGTCCCCAAAAAGGTTTATATCCTGCTCAATAAGCCCAAAGGTTATGTTACTACAATGAGCGATCCCCAGGGCCGCCCCATTGTTACCTCCCTATTGAAGAACATTAAACAGCGGCTTTTCCCGGTTGGCCGTCTGGATTTGGACACTGAAGGGGCGTTGTTAATGACTAATGACGGGGATCTGGCCCAACGCATAACCCATCCCCGTTTCGAGGTGAAAAAGACCTATCTGGCCGTGGTTAAAGGTAAAATATCGCGGCAAAAGTTGCAAAATCTGGAAAAAGGCATTGAACTGGATGGCCAGATAACCTGGCCGGCTGAACTTGCGGTAAGCAAGAGTAATTCCGTCTCAACAACCATAAGGATAACCATACATGAGGGTCGTAAACGTCAGGTGCGCCGTATGTTTAGCGCTGTTGGTCACCATGTTATGCACCTGAAGAGATTGGCTTATGGTAATCTGCAATTGGGCAGTCTGCAATCCGGGAAATATCGCTTCCTGAAACCAGGAGACCTGCAACAGATTTTGTCGCGGAAATTTCCCCGGTCCTGACTTTTTATAAAAATATGCTTTACAAAAATAAAATTGTCTTATAACATCAATCAGTTAATTGCTTTATATGTTAATTTGTTTTACTGGAGTTGCAGGAGATGAAAAATGGAGGGACAACGGAATGAATAAATCAGAATTGGTTGACAGCATATCGCATGAACTCAAGTTGTCTTTGCGCGAATCAAGCTCAATAATGGATACCATTATTAATGCCATGACTGAGAGCCTTGCCGATGGTGATAATATTGAGATCCGCGGCTTTGGCAGTTTTACGGTTAAAAAATATGAATCCTATTGCGGCCGTAACCCTAAAACGGGGCAAAAGATCAATGTGTCGCCCAAGAAGCTGCCATTTTTCAAAGTTGGTAAAGAACTGAAAGAGCGGGTTAACAGGTAGTTTTCCACAAATATTGATGGGTCAATCTACCACCTCTCCCACCAGGTCATAGGGGTGGGCCGCAGTGATTCTGAGATCAACGATATCGCCGGGGCGGCAGGAGCCTGAGTTTATATAGACGCAGCCATCAATTTCAGGGGCCTGACAGCGGCTGCGGCCCTCTAGCAGCAGATCGGTTTCCTTGCTCAGGCCTTCCACCAATACCTTTTCTACCCGTCCTATCCTCATTTTATTTTGTTGCCAGGATATTTCCTTTTGCAGGGCCATAATTCTCTGACGTCTGGCCTCTTTGAGTTCTTCGCCGCAATGGTCGGGAAGATCAGCCGCCGCGCAGCCATCTTCGTTGGAATAGGCGAATACTCCGACATGATTCAGTTTGAATTCCCGTAAAAATCCTTCTAACTCGGCGATATCCTCATCTCCCTCGCCGGGAAAACCGACAATAAAGGTAGAACGAATAGCTGCCTGCGGGATGACCTTTTTTATATTGCGCAATAATTTACAGACATCCTTTTGTTTATAGGGCCGGTTCATCAGGCGGAGTATCCGGTCATTAACGTGTTGGAGGGGAATATCAAAATAGGGCAGCAGGCGGGGATTAATTGCTATCGTCTCTAATAATTCCTGACTTATGCGGTTGGGATATAAATAGAGCATCCGCAGCCAGGGAATATTAGTATGCCGCAATAATTCAGCCAGAAGTTTCGGCAGGCGGGGGCCATTTTTACCGAGGTCAACACCATAGGCGGTAACGTCCTGGCCTACAAGGGTCAGTTCCTTGACGCCCAATTTTTCCAGTTGCTTGGCTTCGGCAATTAAATCATCAAGACTGCGGCTGCGGAGACGACCGCGCAGAGAGGGAATCAAACAATAGGAACAATTATTGGAGCAACCCTCGCTGATCTTCAAATAGGCCCGGTGAGCCGGGGTGGAGACCCGCCGATCCAGGCTGCTGTCCATCAAAAAAGACGGCGATTCGGCGAGGTTTATTTTTGTCTGGGGGCTGTGCGTCAATGCCGATAACTTAAGCGGCAGGTCAATAAAACCATCGGTGCCTACGAACAAATCCACTTCCGGCAGGGCCTTCTTTAAGTCATTGCCGTAGCGCTGTACCAAGCAGCCGGTTACTACCAATATCGGGGCCGGACATCGTTCTTTCAGCTTGGAAAGCTGGAGAATTTCATCGATGGCCTCCTGAACGGCGGACTTAATAAAGCCACAGGTATTAACAATAATCAGTTCGGCATTTTCGGGATCTTCGCAGACCGCATAGCCGCTTTTCAGGAGAGTACCCAGCATAAGTTCAGAATCGACCAGATTCTTGGGGCATCCCAGGCTTAGCATGAATAAATTTTTCACCATTAAGTTCCCTGCATAAAATAGTCAATTAGGCCGCCAGCCACAATCCGCATACGCTGCTTAAACAATGGGGTTTTAAAACCTGCCTGCCACTGATTCGCGTGTACCTGATCGGATACTACCATGATGGCGGCCAAGTCAATCCGGCGAAAGGCAGCAACGCTGAGCAGGGCTGAAAATTCCATATCCATGGCGCAAATTCCTTTCTGTTGATACTTGCTGATCTCAGCCAATTCTTCCCGATAGGGAGCATCGGTACTGCAAACCGCCCCACGCCGCCATGGGAGTGATATATCTTGGAGAAATGATTCTAGTAGGAGCAGCAAATTATCGGCCGCGCTCGGAGTTATTTTCAAGGGGTAATGGCCGGAAACCCCCTCGGCGCTGAGCGCACTGTCGGGCAGGATAATGTCGCCAATGGTCAGATCGGGGCGCAGGGAGCCGCATGTGCCGCAGACGATTATTTTTTTGGCCCCCAGAGCGATGAGCTTTTCCAGAACCAGAGCGGCCATGGGCGCTCCCACGGCCGGGCCGCAAACATAAAAGCTGCCACCATCGGAGTCAAGCTCCCATAAATTGCTGTTAAACAGGTAGTGGCGCCCGGCATTTAATTTCGTCGCGAATCTACCGGCCCGCCCGGCCTCAGCCGGGTTCAGATATAACAACACCGGGCCTTGCAGAAGAGGTTCTCCCTTCTCCCTCCGGGGATTCATGAGACATGACATGATAAATTAGTCCATGGCTTTTTAGTACCTCATAAAGCATAAATCTCCGAAACTTTATGCTTTATGAGGTACCAGACACAAAAAGGCCGCAGAAATATCCTGCGGCCTTTTGCAAAACAAACAAAAAAACGTGATATTAACCAAGCAACGGATTGGCGTACAGCAGAATCAAGGCGACAACCAAACCATAAATGGTCAATGACTCGATGAGAGCCAGGCCAAGAATCATGGTAACGGTAATTTTGCCGGAAACTTCGGGGTTACGGGCAACACCAGTACAAGCGCCGCCGGCACAATGGCCCATTCCGGCGCCACAACCGGAAGCCGCGACACCAACCGCCAAACCGGCAGCCAGACAAACCAATGCAAAGTTATTACCCCCCAACTGTATGTACTTGCTAAATACTGTCCCGGCCTGACCGGCAAATGCGGCATCCGCCAGTAAAAAAACTGCTGCTACTGTCACTAAAATTCCTAATGCTTTTTTCATCCCTTTACTTCCTCCTTAAACTATTGTTTTAATTTGGCCTTCTTAACAAAAAATATATAATTATAATTTGTAACTATTCAGTGAAATGCCCGTAATTAGCAATAACCACTGAATAGTTACTATAATTTTTTTATTCGTGTGCGCTCTCCATAGCACCGGCGCAATAAATTACCGACAACAGGACAAAAACCATTGTCTGGACTACCGCGACCAGGACACCAAGACAGAGAACCGGCAGGGGAGTAAAATAGGCTCCTGCCAACATAATCAAGATGGCCACCAATATCTCGTGGGCCATCATGTTCCCAAAAAGTCTGATGGAGAGAGACAGAATCCGGGCGATGTTACTGATGATCTCAATGGGTAATATAAGGGGGGTAATCCACCACATCGGCCCCATGAAATGTTTTATATAACCCAGGCCGTGATAACGCAATCCCAGGAAATGATGGGTAAACCAGACGATCAGCGTCATAGCCAGAGTGATATTCAAATTTGAGGTGGGAGACATAAAACCGGGAATCAGTCCGAGAAGATTTGCGGTTAGAATATAGAAGGTGAAGGTCGCCATCATGGGAAACATCATGGCGGCCCGCTCAGCCCCCATATTATCGGCCATAAAATCCTCCAGACCACCGATACAGGCTTCCCAGAAGCTTTGCATTCCGCCCGGCACCATCTCCATTTTCCCCAAGGTAAGTTTTGGGGTGATAATCAATATCGCCATAACGAGCCAGGTGTAAGTCATATGGGGGGATACCAGCTTGGCTAGCATAGTGCTGCCCACCGGTCCGTGTGGAACCGGTAAACCAAAGAACCTTAAGATCAACGAAATGAATAATAAAGGATGTTCCATGAAAACATTTCTCCACCTGCGATGGCCTCAACCAACTTAGAGGCCGCCTTTTTTATGATTTATGTGCCAGTCTTTTCCTGCCGGGGAAATAGAATTGCCGCACCACCGTCAGCATCGTAATGCCGATGCTGAGAACTATCGCTGATGATCCGACCAGAAAGCCCACAGGATGAACAATATGCCGACTTATAAGCCAGAAAATTATCAGAGCCAAGCCGCTGAGTCTGATATAATATTTCAAATAAAATCTGTGCTTAGCCTGCTCGGCCTTACCTGCCCGAATCAACTTGCCTTCCAAAAAATTATGTAAATCCCTTTTCAGGAGCAAGTAACTTATATTGGCCAATATACCACCGATAAAGACGCTCTTGGCCGTATAAAACGGCAGGGTGAGGGCTGCAACCGTGCCCAAAAGAGCGGCAATCAGCCAATTAAGCTTTTCCACCCGCCAAATAGGAAAATCCCCGGTATTATCAGTTTGTGCCATTATAAGTCCTGTCGTTTTGACATCTGATAAAGGTTTTTGAAGCCCGCAATAATCCCAAACGCTAAAAATATAAAGGTGAACCAGGGCGAGGTCTTACCGTCAAACACCCTGGTGTCAAGATAGTAGCCAAATCCCAGACCGATGAAGACACAACCGGCCATGGTGAAACCAATGGTGCTGAATTGGGTCAGGAGCTTGAACATCTCCTTTTTGTCGCCTGGCATAGTTCACTCCTTGTGCAAAAAATGCCAACCCCGGACGAGGAATTAGCACAGTATATGGTCAAAGTCAATCGCTTTTTGCCTGAGCTGCCATCTTTCTGAATGAGGCCTCAGTCTTTTCCAGGGCCAGAGCCAAATCGGCTTCGCTGATAGCGCCGGAGATGAAAGAAGCCTCAAATTGTGATGGCGCCAGATAAATGCCCTGGCCCAACATCTCCCGGTAAAACATCGCAAATTTATCGGTGTCGGATCGCATGGCGCTGTTAAAATCCGTTACCGGCCCACGGGTAAAGAATGTAGTCATCACCGAGCCGATCCGGTTTAAGGTTGTTCCTATATCATATTTTCGGGCAAGTTCT
>JAADIV010000177.1:5558-10641 GCA_013151175.1 Deltaproteobacteria bacterium
CAAGTTCTTCCAGAGACGCCGCATATGTAGCGGCCTTGGCCTCCAGTTTTTCATAAAAACCCGGCGCGGCCAGGGCCCGCATGGTTGCAATTCCGGCCGCCATGGCTAAGGGATTGCCTGAGAGGGTACCAGCCTGATAGACAGGGCCAACGGGGGATACCATATCCATAATCTCCTTCTTGCCGCCATAGGCGCCAACGGGCAGACCGCCGCCAATTATCTTACCCATACAGGTCATATCGGGCATAACATTGAATTTGGCCTGCGCCCCGCCAAGACTTAGGCGGAAGCCGGTGATAACTTCATCAAAGATCAGGACAATCCCGTGCGCTTTGGTAAGCTCACGCAATTTTTCCAGAAAACCGGGAGCCGGGGCAATAACTCCCATATTGGCGGCTACCGGTTCGATGATTACACAGGCAATATCTAGAGAATCATCGGTTAGGGTCTTTTCCAGGGTGGCAAAATCGTTATAAGGAATGGAAATTGTATTTTTAACAACATCCTCAGGCACCCCGGGACTGCCGGGAATACCCAGGGTTACCACCCCGGAGCCAGCCTTGACCAAAAAGGCATCTGCGTGGCCGTGATAGCAGCCGTCAAATTTCACCACCACATTTTTACCGGTGTATCCTCGTGCCACACGAATAGCGCTCATAGTCGCCTCGGTGCCGGAATTAACGAAGCGCACCTTTTCGACTGACGGCATGGCCTGACAGACCAGTTCGGCCAATTCAACCTCCGTGGGAGTTGGCGCGCCGAAGCTGGTGCCATTGGCCAAAGCCTCTTCGATGGCCTCTACCACCGGGGGATAATTATGACCCAGAATCATTGGCCCCCACGAGCAGACAAAATCGACGAATTCATTGCCGTCCGCGTCATACACCTTTGAACCCGCAGCCCGTTTAATAAAAACAGGGTCGCAGCCCACGGATTTACAAGCTCGCACGGGGCTGTTTACCCCGCCGGGAATAGAAATTTGCGCTCTTTTAAATAGGGTTTGAGATACATCTGTTTGCATGGTAATAATCTCCGGATTATTTTTATATTAAAGGTATAGTTCTATAGCATGACTGGCATTATTCGTCAAAGGACTATGTCGCAATATGCGGACTTTTTTTGATCCGTGGCCTGTCTTTGTACCCATTACGGTAAATAGGCCTGTAATTCACTTGACAATAATTGCCGCGCCATTGTACTTATGTAAACTCGCAGGTTTATCATAGGGGTAATTATTCTGTCGGCGGGGTAGTTATCGTTTTACATAATAGCGGTGTTTAGATTTGGTGGGGATTAAATAATGTCTGACGATCAAGGTACACAAAAAGAGCAACTATTGCTTGGTATTGATTTTGGCACCTCCAGAACGGCGGTCATGTCCAATCGGGGATATAAGCAGATCACCCGTTCAATTGTTGGCTACCCGAAAGATATAATCGGCATTAAATTTTTGGGAAAGGCGCAGGTATTTGGCGATGAAGCCTTAAAGAACCGTTCCGCTTTAACCCTGTATCATCCCTTGGAGGACGGCGTTGTCCGGGAGGCTAGCGAGAAAGACTATAGCGCCGCCCTGGAACTGCTGAGGTATGTGGTGGATGAAGCTAAACAAGGGGAAGATGTCGAGGTGTCCGGCATCATCGGCGTGCCTTCCCGGGCTTCAATTATGAACAAAGAGTTGCTGCTGAAGATAGCCAGGGAAGTCATGTCCGTTGCCATGGTGGTCTCAGAGCCTTTTATGGTTGCTTACCACCTAAACAAATTGAGCAATTGCATAGTGGTGGATATCGGTGCCGGTACGGTGGATATCTGCGGTGTTAAAGGTTCTATCCCCGGCAGTAAAGATCAGGTTACTATCATCAAGGGCGGTGATTATATTGACGAGCGCCTTGAATCAACCATCCAACAAAAATATTATGATGTGCAGATCACCAAAAATCTGGTGCGTACCATCAAGGAACAGCACTCCTTTGTCGGTGAACCTGATCAGCCCCTGAAAGTTACCCTGCGCAGTGATGGTAGACCGGCGGAATATGATATTACCAAGGAGATGCGGGCTGTTTGCGAAAGCATAGTCCCTGACATTGTTGAAAATATTATCACCATTATGAAGGGCTACGACCCTGAGGATCAGCAGGAAGTTCTGCAAAATATCGTCCTGGCTGGCGGTGGTTCCAATATCAGGGGACTTGCCAAGATGGTGGAGGATCGTCTTGCCGATTTTGGTGAAATCAAGGTGACCTGTGTGCAGGATCCCGATTTTTCCGGTTGTAGTGGGGCCTTGAAACTTGCCCAGGATTTACCGCCTGAGCATTGGGACAAGATAGGTTTTGCCGGTTGATTATGATGGCGATTTTATATGTTATTCTGGGGCTGGCCATTGGTATTGGTCTGGCGTTTATGTATCTTCAGGAACGTCTGATCCGTGAGCGGCGTTTGACCGTAACCATGGGGGAGTCAGAACGGCTTAAATCTGCCATGATGATAAAGGATATTGAAGAGCAGTGTGCCAAGGCCTGCGCTCAATATCAGGAAGATATAGATGGCTATAAAGGCCGAATAGAAAGCCTGAATGCTGAGTGCCAACAGCGCCTTACCAGGTTAGAGGCAACAGTTCAGGACAAAGATGCAAGGTTGAATGAATTGGCGGAAAATAACAGTGAGTTGCAAGAGAGTTTGGTCAGTCGTCAGGACGAAATAAAAGAATTACGGGGAGAATTGACCTTTTTCAAGGGGGAGGCAGCCCGGTTTGAGGATAGGGGGATGTTGGCCGTTGACGATGATTCTATCGTTTTAGCCGAGAGCGGTCATCTATTGCCCGGTTCCGTAGTCCGCTCCCTGATGAAGAGCGGCAGGTGAGTGCTTAATTTCTTTTGCCTTCAATGGCGTTCTGCAACTGAGCTGCGAGTTTAAAATCTATATTGGCGAGCCATTCGTACTCTTGGTGGGCAGCCCGCCAATTGCCCAGAATCGCGTAGACGATACCGAGGTTAAGGTGGGCTCTGGCAAACGCGGGTTCAATATCTATGGCGTTCTTAAAAGACTGCTCTGCCGCCGGCCAATTATCCAGTTCAACCTGAGTCATTCCCAACTCAAAATGGGCGAAGGCAAAATCGGGCCGTAAGTCAACTGCCTGGCGTAAGATATTCAGCGATTCTTGCAGACGTCCCAGATCGCGCCAGGCCAGGGCGAGATTACAGCAAACCAGGGCATCGTCGGGCCGGAGAACACTGGCCCGATGTAGAGCGTCTGCTGCCTCCTCAAGACGGTCAAGCTTATAATATGACGTGCCGAGCAGATCGTAGGCATGGCCATTATTGGGGTCTTTTTTGACAATCTTTAGGTACGCCGCCACCGCTTCCTGCCATTGTCCCATAATACTGTGGCAATATCCCAGATATAGCAGAGAATCCAGGTGACCTGGATTCTCAAGCAAAACCTGTTCGAAGAAGGTCAGGGCGCCTTCGTAATCCCCGGCGAGAAAGGCGCATTTCCCTTCATGGGCCGCATTGAGCCTGGAATGTGAATCAATTGCCATTTTATTCGTTGCTGATAGCAGAGCTCCCGTTCATCGGGCTTGCTCGGGGGCTGAATTTACCACAGTATAGTCGTCACTACCATTATTTTGTCAATAATTATGAGTAACACTCTGAATTTCCGCAAATTATACGGCATCTGGTGAGATATAACGGGACGTAAATATGAATTGTAATATTTTGATTATTAATGCCCGCCTGCTCGAAAATCCCGGCTCCGGGGCAATTACCGCCCAGGGATTTGTGGCTGTTAAGGGGCGGATGATAAGTCAAATTGGCCAGATGGGCAATCTGCCAAAGGATTTCAAGGCCGATAAGATTATCGATGCCGCCGGCTGCCTGGTTATGCCCGGTCTGGTTAATGGTCATTGCCA
Source organism: Deltaproteobacteria bacterium (assembly GCA_013151175.1). Classification (GTDB taxonomy): domain Bacteria; phylum Desulfobacterota; class Desulfobulbia; order Desulfobulbales; family VMSU01; genus JAADIV01. The sequence goes on from JAADIV010000177.1 coordinate 9,466, forward strand.
TGCCGCCATGACCCTGTTCAGGGGGCTAGCTGATGACCTGCCATTGATGACCTGGCTCAACGGGCATATTTTTCCTGCTGAGGCAAAATATGTCTCCAAGGATATGGTTTACTGGTGCTCAAAGCTGGCGGCGGCAGAGATGATTCTCTCCGGTACCACTACGGTGGCAGACGGCTATTTTTTTGAAGAAGAGGCCGCCAGGGCCTTTAGGGAGATTGGCATTCGAGCTGTAGCGGCCCAGGGTATAATTGATTTCCCGGCCCCCGGCGTCCCCGACCCCGCCGGCAATATAGAGGCCGCTGGCAATTATATCGCCGCTATACCGGCGGATGATCTGGTAACACCGGCGCTGTTCTGCCATTCACTGTATACTTGCAGCCCGCGAACAATACAGGTTGCCAAACAATTGGCCGATGAATGCAGCTGTAAATTATTCATTCATGTGGCGGAAACCAGAGCGGAGGTGAAAAATCACTATAAACAGTACGGCATCACGCCCATCAGACATCTGCAAAAACTAAATATTCTGGATAAAAATACCGTCTGTGTGCATTGTGTTTGGCTGGATGCGGCGGAAATTGCCATCCTGGCGAAGACGGGGTGCGGCGTTATAACCTGCCCTGAAAGCAATATGAAACTGGCTGCCGGCGTTGCCCCGTTGGCTGATATGCTGGCCGCCGGCGTGACGGTGGGGATCGGCACGGATGGTTGCGCCAGTAATAATGATCTGGATTTGTTGGGCGAAATGGCAAGCCTGGCGAAACTGCACAAGGTTACGAGTCTTGAGCCTACCAGTATGCCGGCGGGGACATGCCTGCGGTTGGCGGGCAAAGAGGGCGCCAGGGCGCTAGGTTTTGCCGGGATCGGCAGTCTGCGCCCCGGTATGCAGGCGGATATCATTACAATTGATCTCAACCAGCCTCATCTGACGCCATTTTACAACCCGGACATTTTGGTCTATGCGGCTAGCGGCGCTGATGTTAAAAGCAGTATTATCGGCGGCCAACTGGTGTTGGAGAACCGCAGACTACTGACCATTGACCTGGAAGAGACCATGGCAAAGGTGCGTAGTCTGGCTCGGCAACTGGCATAAGGAGCCCATAAAAAAAGCCGCCCACATAGGGGCGGCTGTAGTCAGAGGGGCAAAATTAGAATTACGGAACCCAAAAACATCTC
>JAADIV010000092.1 GCA_013151175.1 Deltaproteobacteria bacterium
AGCATATTACAATTTCGCGGCGCCTGTAAATACAATAGTCAATTTTTTGTGGTAAAACGTGACAAGACCTATAGACACTATAGCCAAGCCGCGCCAATGGAGCAGAACAACATTTAACCGCGTATAGACTCTGATTACTAGGTAAAAAACAACAGCAGAAGAGACTCGAGCAGTTGACAACTTCATAAGAAATACAGCCTTGGAAATCGTAATATAAGAGAGAAAAACTTTGCAGTTTGCAGAGTAGCAGCGCGACAACAATCGTATGCGGGGTTATGCGGAAAGGATGCGGTGTCGGCAAAAATAAAAAACCGGGCCCATGGGACCCGGTTTTAACTTGCTGCCAGCGAAAACAATACTATTTTACCTGGCCGTTATAAACTCCCATTTTACTAGCCTCTGGTAATCTTTTCCGCAAATTAAACCCTATTCGCTTATGAGAATTGACAAACCGGGCAATATCAGCAGCCTCTCTGTTAGTCAAGTTTTCGTCGCCCAACGGCATATTATACTGCAACCAGGTAGCCAATTTTAAATTATTTGCTAAACCAGCGCCCTTGTTATAGGATCTGCTTCCCCAAAGAGGCGGATTCTCATCACCATCACCCTGACCGTTACTCCCATGACAGACCACACATCTTTTTTTATATAAAGCGGCTCCTTTTTTGAGATCCGCTTTCTTGACAAACGGCTTAATGGCCTTATTGGGAAATGGACGATTAAACAGAGAAACAGGTTTGTCCGGCAGCATAGACAAAGGAAGCCCCTTAGACAACCAGGTTATATAGGCCGTCATGGCAATTGCGGGCTTACTGCCAACCGGCGGCCTGGTTCCTCCCATACTTCTCATAAAGCAATTTAATATTCTGTCCTGCAGGGTCAGAATCGTTTTCTCCCGCGGTCCTTTGGCAGGGAAATTAGCGGCTGTACCGATGAAAGTAGAGCCCCTGTTTGGCTTTTTCCCTCCCTCAAGGTGGCAGGAGGTGCATTTCAGATCATTGCCAACATAGGCTTTTGTTAATGGCTGTGTGTTGGTTTCCATTACAAGTTTTTCACCTAATTTTACCATGTTGCCCAATTCACCCTGGGGATATTTCAGCGGCGGCGGCGGGATTTTTGCCGATTCACCGGCAAACACAAGATTCTGACTAAAAACTGCCATGATAAACAAAAAAACCAGCGAATAAGCGATTCTTTGACGTTTCATTTTTCTCCTAAAAAAATTACCACCTCTGCTAGTATTTACCTTCTTCTTGGCAGAGGTTTTTATTGATACTGTTTCATTGCCCGAAGGAGGAGGCCATTACCCCAAAATGCGGCATTTACCAAAGCCCCCCCAATACCGAAAAGCCAACAGACAGAACGATATATTTATTTAAAGATTATGGTAACCTGGGCCATAATTCGATTATCCACCGTTGTATTCCAATCATTATTTCTGATGTCATAATCTAGCGCAACTCTCGCCATCGGGCTGAAAAAATATTGACCGCCCAAGGTCAGGGTGTTTTGCGATACACTGCTAGTCAGGTCATTACCGGAATCAGGATCATATTGGGCATATCTGACATCTAGTTCTAATTTCTTATTCAGTACAGGCGGACGATAACCCATGTCAACATACCAACCAAAGGCTTTTAAATCCGCGTGCGGCACGCCATGGCCGGAAACGCTGGTGTTTTCGGTAAAGAATCTCTTACTGGCAGGAACAGCCTTGCCGAGGAATTTTGGCGCATATACCCAGCCATTGGCCCAAATAGCCTCTGCGGTAAGATGCCCCGCGCCGCGGCTGCCGAAATCCTTATTATAGTTAAAATCAACTCCGTAACGCTTGCGATTTTGTTCAGTTAATGTGCCGTTGGCGCCGGCGTCAAAGGTATAGCCGGTTCTCTTGCCGTTCATAAACCAGACCCCAACCTGCGCTTCCTGACGCCGTGGCCCCTTGGATTTATTAAATATTTTGGCAAAGGTCAGTTTGGCGGTAATATCTTTTTTCCTATCGTTATCCTGAGAGTTGATGCCGTTACCGTTACTAAGCATAAGGGCATAGGAGAACTCGTATTCTTTTTTATCACCGAATCTCCACCAGTCAAAAGCCTGAGCCCCTATATCCCGATAGGCCCCAACGGAACGGTCTTTACCAAACCGTTCCAACATTAACTGATCAACAACATCGGAAAATTCAACATATTTATGGACATGAATGGCCTGTAAACCATCAACCCCAATGGGTAGTTTAAACTGACCGAAACGCAGACGCAGGCCGGGAAGATAATTTAAGGTGACGCTGGCATCGGTAAGGGCAACAAAATTGCTCTGACCGCCCTTTGGATTTTCGGTTATCCCGTTACGGCCAAATTCGGTGAGCAGAAAATAATTGATCTTCCCTGCGGTTTTTGGCACAACGCCGCGAATACCGGCCCTGGCCCGGCGAATATTAAAATCATTTTTACGAAAATCATCGGTTGGATCCACATTATCCTCTGACTGAAAATATGTCGGTTGGATAAAGCCCCAAAGATTCACCGTCTTGGCTCCCGGTTTTTCCGTTCCCTGAAGCTGTACCCAGTTGGCGGCATATGATTTCTCGCCCAGCCCGGTCAAACAAATGGCGGCGGCCAGAAGAATCGCCATAGGCAAAATTTTCTTGTTACTTTTTCTCATTCCCCTCTCCTTTCTATAATTTTATGCTGCTTAATGACTGTTTTCCCAAAGGATGGATATATTCATAAACTTATTTTGTTATTTCACCTTTATATAGGCGTAGCCCTGCCCCTCAAGCTCAACAAGCCGAACCTGGCCGGAGGGAACCACACTGACAAAGGACTTGAGCCTGCTTTTGTCAATATGAGTTCTCTGCAGAGTAATGTTGCACTGCTCAAACTTGACATTATAGCCATCTGCCAGGCTCTGCATCATCTCAACTATCGACTTGGCTAGTTTTGCCGGGATTTTATTTCTCGCAAATTTAGTACCTTTCACATCCTTAACCATAAACTGCACCCCAGCAGAGTTCGACACTAGCCGCACATCATAATCAATGTTATTGGTGGTATAATAATTCACAAGATTGTAGATATTGCGAAGTGTGGCGTTCATCCGTTTAGCGCTGCTAAAATCAACGTGGTAAACAGCCTTTTTTACCCCGGAGTTGTCCGCTTTGCCGGATGGCGGCAGTATCAACATTCCCAACAACGCAAAACCCAGGACAAAACCGGAAAGCATCCTTTTCATCGTCATAACCATATCTCCTCATTTTAATTGTCTGCCATTTATGCCAAATGACAGTTTTGTATATTAAGCCCTCCTGATTTAATAATTTTTGCAGAAGAGCCGCTTACTCTCATAACCCCTCAACTTTTGGCGACCATTGGCTTATTACGACCGTATTGAGGGGCCATATATCACGATGTAAGAGCAACGACTGTGCCGAAAAATAAAATTCCGTATTATAGGGGGATAACCGCCTGTTTTTTCTTGAAGATATTTGTATTGACTTAAAATTTAGCAAAGTGTATGTATTGGGTAATGGTGCATTATGCATCTTAAAAACACTGCCTACGCAATCCATGGGTGCATAATTGCACCAGAGAAGGAGCTTAGCCAATGACCAGGTTGCATATCCGTCAAAAGATTTTACTCACTATGCTAGTGGTATTTATCCCGTCCCTGTTGTTTCTCTCATTCTTAATTATCAGTTCCACGAGTGAAATATTAAGCGCCAATGTAACCAGGGAAGTCAGAGGCCTGGCCGCGAAGTCAGCTCAAAATTTGGACGACCTGGTACAAAATTCGGGAAAAACATTATTAGTCATCGCTAAAACGCCTTCTGTTCTGGGTTTTATTGATGCCATTAGCCGCCATAACATCCAGTTGTCGGTGCGGCAGCTTGATAAAATGGAGAAAGACTTTCTCAACTTTCAGAAGCTTGACCGGACGATCCAGGCTATCCGTTTTATAGATCCCCAGGGCAGAGTTTTAGCCAAAGTCAGGGAAGGAGCCATTATCCCGCGCAAAGGCCCATTTGTGCCGTATCTTAATGTGCGGGAAATAAGTTCTAAAAAAGACAGACAGTTCTTTAAAGATGCTATCATCTCGAAAAAAGGCGAAATTTCAATATCCAATATGGAGCGCGGCTGGATGGGCGGTAAGGCCAAATGGTGTCCGGCCATGGTCAGGTTTTCAACGCCATTTTTCCTGACAAACGGCCAGTGCGCCGGAATACTGACCATTAACGTCTGGGGCGAAACCGCCGGCCGAACCATCAATAGGCTCATATCAAAAGATGAGGGTTCCGCCTTTTTGATAGAACGGAATAAGGACAATCAAGACCGCAACGGCATCTACATCTTTTATCAGGATCAATCCTGCGAATTTGGCAATCAGACCGGCAGCAAAATCACCGTATTCAAGCAGTATCCGAAAATTATAACCGATGCCTGGATGAATACAGACGAAGGAGTCAATATTCAACCCGGCTCAAGAGACATTATTGCGCACCGTTTTTATTCCCCTTTCCACCGTGAAGATAAGGGCTGGGTGGTAGTGGTTAATGCCAAACGAAGGTTCTTTATGGCCCCTTTGACCACCATCAAGCACAGAATTCTCTGGAGCACCGGCCTGATTTTGGCTCTTATGATTACGGCCGCTTTCTGGTTTGCCAGTTCAATTACCCGTCCCATAAAAGAGGTAATTGACGGCACCCACAGCATAGGAAAAGATTTGAGCTGCCGGATACCTGTTCGTTCCGATGATGAGGTAGGGGCGCTGGCCCAGGAAATTAACCTTATGGCCGCCGACCTTGAACAGCATCTTGATGATAAGAAAAAAATAGCCGAGAAGATTTGCCAATCTGAAAAATTAGCCTCAATTGGCGAAATGGCGGCAGGAATAGCACATGAATTGAACACCCCCTTAGGAAATGCCAGAGCTATTGCCGCCCTGGCCAGACAGGATCTGGAAAATAGCAAGTGCGACCCGGCAGCATTAGACGAAGATCTTGCGGATATCCTTGAACAAACAGACAAATGCTCGCGGATTATTTCTGGGATGTTGAGTTTTGCCAGACAGCAAAACCCGGAATTCACCTATCAAGATATCAATGAGTTACTTGCAAGCTCCATTTCTCTGCTCCGTATCCGCTCCAAGGAAAAAGGCGTCAGCATTCTTTTTGAAAAAAAAGGAAAACTCCCTCTTGTAAAAATCGATGGCCATCAGGTTCAGCAAGTCTTTGTCAATATCCTGCTTAACGCGGTGGATGCCCTGGATCAGGGAGGGCAAGTCGCAATTCGTTCCAGAGACGTCATCGACAAGATAGCCATTCAGTTCATTGACACGGGTTCTGGAATCGAACCGGAACAAATGGATAAAATATTTGTGCCATTTTTTACCACCAAGGAGGTCGGTAAAGGTACCGGGCTAGGCCTGTCGGTAAGTTATGGTATTGTCAAAAATCACGGCGGCACCATTGAGGTGGAATCAATCCCGAATGAAGGCACTGTGTTTACCGTTTTTCTGCCCACTGGAGACAATTTAGATGGTTAAATTAATTGTTGTTGATGACGATCCCACGGCCCGTAAAGTTTTGACCCGCATGCTGAGTCCAGAGTATCAGGTCACTTCTTTTGCCAATGGCGCAGAGGCCTTGAGCTACTTCACCACCAAAGGCGCCGATATAATCCTCACCGACATGAAGATGCCGAAGATGGATGGTTTTGAATTGTTGACCCAGGTTAAGGCAATCGCCCCGGAGACGATTGTATTTATGATTACCGGATTTTCAACGGTTAATTCCGCGGTTGCCGCCCTCAAAAATGGCGCCTATGATTATATTCCCAAACCATTTGCGCCCAATGATGTCCTGATCAGAATAAAGCGGGCCCTAAAAGAAAAAAGTCTGGAAGAGGATGCCTGCCATTACCAGCAGGAGAGACGGCAGGCAATTGACAAGTATAATTTTGTAACCAGGCATCCCGGTACACTCGACATTATAGAGATGGTAAAAAAGGTTGCCCATACTGACAGCACGGTATTAATTCAGGGAGAAACCGGCGTTGGCAAAGAGCTAATCGCCCGGATGATCCACAAATGGAGTCCACGCCGGGGACACGCCTTTGTGCCAATTAATTGCAGCGCCTTATCGACAGGGGTTATGGAAAGTGAACTTTTCGGGCATGAGAAGGGAGCGTTTACCGGGGCGGTTGACACACGTATGGGGTTTTTTGAACTGGCCGACAAGGGTACTATTTTGCTCGATGAAATCGGCACCACAGATCAACAATTTCAGGTGAAACTACTGCGTGTTCTCCAGGACAAATTTATTTACCGGGTTGGCAGCCCCACGGCAAAACATATAGACACACGGATAATCGCCTCCACAAATCAGGATCTGAAAAAAGAGACCATGACTAATTCGTTTAGAAGTGACCTCTATTACCGCCTTAGCGTTGTCACTATTAATATGCCTCCCTTGCGTGAAAGGGGCGATGATATCACTTTACTTGCTAATTTTTTTGTGGAAAAATATAAACATATAAATCCGCGCGTTGAAGCCATCTCATCTGCGGGACTTATGGCGTTAATGAATTATGATTACCCCGGAAATGTCCGGGAGTTGGAAAATATTATTGAACGGGCCATGATCCTGGAGAGTACCCGCCAGTTGACCCCCGCTAGCCTGCTTATGAATTCTATCTCTGCATCTTCAAACAAACTTGCTCAAGCGGCACTTCCCTCAACACCGCAAAAATCGCCAAACAATGATGAAAAGTTTCATTTAAAATTGGCGGAAAAGGAGTGTATTCTCAATGTCCTGCGACTATGTAGTGGAAAAAAGATTGCGGCCGCAAAGATGTTAGGGATAAATAAAACTACTTTATGGCGCAAGATGAAAAAATACGGTATGGAATCAAATTGATACTGGCCTGAGTTGCACTTATTTCCGAACCGAAACGGCTTTGACCTATTACGAGTGTTTCGCAATAAAAACTTTCCTTGTCAGGAGAGCGGAGATAATTTACCGTTAATTTTACCGGCAGGAGCAAATCAACAGTGCTAGAAGCCTGAAGGGAATTAAATTTAATCCTTGCCTGGTTAAAATAAATGCTTACATTTGTTGCCACGTTTACGTTTACTATCACAATGTGATACTCGTGAATACTAAATAAAAATCGCGGGAGATAATTGATGTCGATAATTTTATTCGCCTGGTCAGCGCTGACCGCATCCTGGGCAATGCTGCTAGATGCTTCCTTTTATATTCTCTTTGGTATCGCGGTGGGCGGGTTGCTCAAGATGTTTTTGTCCACCAACTTTATTGTGCGGCATCTGGGGCGGGGCCGTTACAGCTCGGTACTCAAGGCCGCCCTTTTGGGAATTCCGCTGCCTCTCTGCTCCTGTGGAGTGCTGCCGGCCGCCGCCGCCATCAAAAGGCAAGGAGCAAATAACGGCGCCACTACCGCCTTTTTGATCTCCACACCAGAGTCCGGGGTAGATTCCATCTCCATAACTTATGCCTTGCTAGATCCAATTATGACTGTGGCCCGGCCTCTTGCCGCTTTTCTCTCAGCGATGACGGCCGGAGTAATCGAAAACTTTTTCAACCCACCCGCCGCAGGGCCGGAAATACAGGCCTCGCGCGCCTGCCCGGTAGATAATTGCTGCGATGGCAATGACTGTCCGGATGCAGATCACAAAAATCATCACAGCTTCTTGGCAAAGGTGGCCGCGGGAATACGCTACGCCGTAAACGATCTCTGGGGAGATCTGGCCGGTTGGTTTTTTGTCGGCATACTGTTGGCGGGAATCATCAGCGCCCTGCTCCCCAACGATGTAATCAGCGCTTATCTTGGCGGCGGTCTCTCGTCCATGCTGCTGATGCTAGTCATTGGCATCCCGCTCTATATCTGTGCCACCGCCTCTACCCCCATCGCCGCAGCTTTCATCCTCAAGGGCATGAGCCCCGGCACAGCCCTGGTCTTTCTCCTGGCCGGCCCGGCGACAAATATCACCTCTCTCTCAGTGCTTATCGGCATCCTGGGGAAACGGGCCGCCGGTATATATCTGGCATCCATCAGCCTGGTGAGCGTCATCTGCGGCCTGGCTCTTGATATGTTTTATTTGAAAATGGGGATCAAGGCTAGCGCCGTGGCAGGCCAGGCCGCGGATATCATCCCCTGGCCGCTAAAACTAGCGGCCGCCGTTTTTCTGTTGGCCATCTCAATCAAACCGCTGTGGCGAATTATAGGCAATATGTTCGCCCATAAGAGTGGCTGCGGCTGCAGCGCCGATTCCGGCCAGCCGCCAACACCATTTCCCATGGCCAAATAACCCAGAAAACGAAGTTCCATAATAACTAATGTAATTTTACGAGGTAAGATATGCCGAAAAAGATTATCGCTGTAATACTCATGGTTTTGGGATTTGCCGCCCAGGCCGCCGCTGGAAACCACAGCCGGCTCAACTCCCTGGTGGACATCGCCTTGCGTGATAATCCAGAGTTGCAGGCGGCCAAGGCCAAGTGGCAGATGTACGCCAACCGGATAATCCCCGCCGCCAGTCTGGACGACCCGACCTTATCACTCGCCTTCAATAACTACCCGGTGGATAAATTCAGGGGGGATGAGACCCCCATGACAGGTAAGGTCTTCAAATTAAGCCAGAAATTTCCCTTTCCCGGCAAACTGGCCGCTAAAGAGGATAGCGCCCGGCAACTAGCGCTTTGGTACAAAGGTGTTTATGAAGATAACCGCCTGGCCTTGGCCCGCCAGGTAAAGGATGTCTATTTTAAATTGTATTACCTGGGCAAAGCAATACAATTGACCAAAAAGAATGCCGGCCTCCTACAGGATTTCACCAAAGTTACGGAGACCAGATACGAGGTTGGCAAGGGTCTGCAACAGGACGTGCTAAAGGCCCAGGTAGAACGTTCCAAACTCAGCGACCGTCTTCTAATTCTGGATCAAAAGCAGAAAACAGCCATGGCTCGTCTTAACACCATGCTGAACAGACCGCCAGACTGGAAAGTGCCGGCCATACCAAAGATACCCAACAAAAAAATAACCCAGACCGTTGCCAACCTTGAACAGCAGGCGCCGAATAAACGGCCGCTTTTCGCGGCATATAAGTCACTTATGGCAAGCTACAAGGCCAAAAAGGCTCTGGCCCGGCTAAATTACCGGCCTGATTTCAAGGCAGGTCTGGCCTACACCTTTCGGGAACATATCGGCGCTGACCAGGGTACCGATTTTGCCGGCATTCAATTTGGCATGAACTTACCCATTTTTACCGCAAAAAGGGACTCCGCCCAAGCCGATGCCGAAGCGGGATTACTTATGGTACGGCATCGATATCAAAACTTCCACGACCGGGTAAATTTTGATATCGATGATGCCTGGCGTGATATCCAAAAAAATAGGCAGCAGGCCGACCTTTACAAAAACGGCATTATTCCCCAGGCTAGCCAAACATTGGAAGCATCAATCAGCGCCTACGAGGTCGGCAAGGTCTCGTTTCTGACCCTGTTGGACAATCTCATGACCTTGTACCGTTATGAGATAGACTATCACCGCGCCCTTAGCGATGGCCTACGCGCCGTGGCCCGTTTGGAGGCCGCTAGCGGTGTGCAGATACTGTAAAACAGGGGGGGGGAATTATCCCCACGATCACTACTAGCTATTGTTTAGCAAAAAAACCGCAAATGCCACTATATTTAAGGAACTCAAAACCATGAATAAAACCATAAAAATTACCCTGACTGCCATCCTCTGCGTCTCTACCGTTCTGATGGGCGGATTTTCGTCATGGAATAACACCCTGGCAAACACCGCCCAGGCCGCAGATGATGCCCATAACAACCACGGCATGCAGATGGCCCCCGCCAAACCGGGAAGCGGTAATGCCGCAGTTCACAAAGGGAAACGGAAGATCAAATATTGGGTCGCACCCATGGATCCCACCTATATAAGGAACAGTCCCGGCAAATCGCCCATGGGCATGGACATGGTGCCGGTCTATGAGGATCAGGCCCAGAGTGGTTCTGTCATCACCATTGACCCTGCCACCATCCAGGATATGGGAATTCTCACTACCAGGGTCAAGAGGCGGAACCTAACCAAAAATATCCGTACCGTTGGCCTTGTCGGTTACGAGGAACCCCGACAATACTCGATAAACGTCAAGGTCTCCGGCTGGATTGAGCATCTCTATGTAAACCAGACCGGCCAGGCGGTGAAAAAGGGCGACAAGCTGTTGGATATATACAGCCCCGATCTGGTTAGCGCCCAGGAGGAATTCCTGTTGGCCCTGCGCAATCAGGAATCGCTGTCGCAAAGCGATTTCCCGGAGATTACGGCCGGCGCCAAGAGGCTCCTGGCCTCGTCACGGCAGCGCCTGAAACTATGGGATGTTTCAGACGGCCAAATTGCCAAGTTGGCCAAAAGCCGCAAGATCCAAAAAACCATGACCATTTATTCGCCTTACAGCGGTGTCATCACCAAAAAGAATGTTAATGAGGGGATGTTCAGTAAGGCAGGAATGGAATTATTTGAGATCTCCGACATATCCAAGGTTTGGGTCTATGCCGACATTTACGAATATGAGCTGCCCTGGGTAAAGGTGGGCCAAAGGGCCGTAATCACCCTGCCCTTTGCCAATAACCGCAGAATATCCGGCAAGGTGACCTATATCTACCCCTATATGGAGGCCAAGACCAGAACGGTCAAAGCCCGTCTGGAGTTTACCAACAAAAAGGGTATCCTTAAACCGGCCATGTATGTCAATGTCATGATCAAAACAGACCCCCTCACCGACATACTGACTATCCCCAGCAATGCGGTTCTCGATTCGGGCGATGCCAAGACGGTATTTGTGGCCCTTGGGAAAGGCAAATTTGAACCGCGCCAGATCAAGACAGGTCTTGCCGGCCAGAACGGCCTTGTTGAAGTGGACCAGGGGCTACTGGAAAATGAGCGGGTGGTCACCTCCGCGCAGTTCATGCTTGATTCGGAAAGTAATTTGCGGGCCGCGATCCAGAAGATGCTGGATGCCAACAAGGAAAAGGCGGCACCGGCAGCCAAGCCGCCAAAGGCCAAAGAAAATTTGGATGATTTATTCTAACCCGTAAGTTGGAATTCATCCATACCGCTAATTTTGTGTATTTTTATTGTCATCCCGAGGCAACATATAACAAACTTTCGTAATTAAGGTCATAATATGCTGGAAAAAATCATTGAC